>JANPPB010000063.1:0-1827 GCA_031428295.1 Segetibacter sp.
TCCACCTCAAAAGCCAAATGCCGTAACCCTTTAGATTCAGGAAAAGAATTTCGTTCTTTATACTCCGGGAACGAAAATAATTCTATTTGGTATTGCCCGTTTATAGCAAGATCGAGCTTGTAGGACTGCCTTGCTTCGCGATAAGTCTCCAATATGATTTCGAAGCCCAAAACCTCTGTATAAAATGCTTTGCTTTTATTGTAATCGTCGGTTAATATGGCTATGTGATGGATGCGTTTAATCTTCATTATTTAATTTTTTTACCGGGTAAATCTTGCCCATTTTGATGAAGAACCATTTTCTCCACTTCACCTTTATCATTTTTAAAAAAATCCACCTGGGCATCTACCACTTTTAGAAAAAACTGGCTCTCGTTTTTAGCAAACATTTCAAAAGGAGGCTGTCCCGTTGCCTGGCCAAAAAACTTTCCATCTTTTATCGAAACTGTAATTTTAAATGCGGGAGTTAATTCATATTCGCCAACATACTGTTGTAGCAGCAAACTGTCAACTATAACCTGTGCCTTTACTTCAGGCAACTTATAGGGTCTATCAAACAGTATGGCAAAAACATTTCCGTTCACATCACCCATTTTTGTTGAATTGGAATTGCTTAAAAGGATGATGCTGATCTTGTCGTCAGGAAAAATAGAATTGCTTGAAAGAAAGCCATGAATACCGCCATCATGTGTTATGATTTTACGGCCGGCAAATGTGTCGATTATCCAACCTAATCCGTATTTATCATTGCGTGGCGTAAAAGCGTTCGCCAGTGATTCTTTCTTTAAAATTTTATTAGAAGATAGCGATTGATTCCACTTGTATAAGTCACCGGTTGTTGCAAACAATGCACCTGCTGAAAAACTTACGGTAGAATCTACTATAACTGCTTTGCTTGCAGAATTTAAAGCAAGGCTTTGATAACCGGTGGCTTTGTCAGCACTTGTTGAGTGAGTAAAATCAAACCCGGAATGTGTCATTTTCAGGGGAACAAAAATCTGGTCACTAACCATCCTTTCATATTTTTTTCCGGTAACCTTTTCTATTATGTAGCCCAACATCATATAACCTGAATTACTGTAACTGTATTTTGCGCCGGGTTCAAAATCGAGGGGCTTGTCTTTAAACAGGTTCATCATTTCTTCAGGCGTGTGAGGCCTGTCAACATCTGTGCTCATTAATTTTTGGTCACGTGTATAATTCCATATACCAGATGTATGGGTAAGTAAATGTTCAATGGTTATCTTATTGCCATTCGGGAATAATGGAAAATATTTACTGAGTTTATCGTTTAAAGCCAACTTGTTTTGCTCTGCTAGTTTTAAAATTATGGTTGAGGTAAATTGCTTGGTAACTGAACCAATCTGGTAAACGGTGTTGGCGTCAGCCGGCATTTTATTATCAAAGTTTTTTACACCATAACCTTTATCCAACAATTGTTGTCCGTTTTGCATAATTAGCACGCTGCCATTAAATTTATCTGTTTTTTGTGCAGCCATAAAATAAGCATCCAGCTTTTCCGTCACTGACTGAGCAGAGAGGCTACACACCGACCCAAAAATTAATGATAGGATCAGTAATTTTTTCATAGCAGGTTTTAATTTAGAGGATTGTATCATTTTCAGATTCTTTTAAACGAAGCTCCATTACTTTCATGTTTTTTACATTTCCTTGTATGTCGATCCTACCTTCTTCAGCAAGATTTTTCAGCCTCCATAAAAGATAGGCATCGCCTGTTGTTTCTTTGGCTTTACCAAAAAACTGGGTAAAGAATTTGTTTACTTTTTGCCAGTCCTTCGTTACAAATTTCAATAGTTCATTATCGTAA
>JANPPB010000064.1:0-2819 GCA_031428295.1 Segetibacter sp.
CATGTTGGCAAACATGTCCATAATACCACACTTAACCCCGGGATAAGTATGCTCAGCTTTCTGTGCCATTTTTGCAATGGTAATACGGTCAAGTCCAAATTGAAAAAGGTCATTTAAAGCAACCAATAACCCACATTCCACCGCAGCCGACGACGACATGCCGGCACCTACGGGGAGGTTGCCACCAAACACACAATCAAATCCGCCAATGGTATATCCGGCCTTTTGTAATTGATCCATTACTCCTAACACATAATTTTTCCAGCCATCCATCTTATGAACATTGGTTAATTCAATAGATAAATTCTCGTGTAAATCGGTTGAATAAAAATTTGCAATGTTTGTGGTGTTAGGTGCTACTGCATACCAAATGCCTTTGTTAATTGCAGCAGGCATAACAAATCCATCGTTATAATCAACATGCTCTCCAATAAGATTAATCCTGCCCGGGGCAAAGTATAAGCGGGGCGTTGTTGTAAATTTTTCTGAAAAAGTGGCAAGCACTTGTTCTGATGAGGAGGCCATAGGTATGTTACAAAGATTTAATTACAAATTTTGTTGAAAATGAAATGCGTTCCTGCGGTTCGAGCACCTGCAATCCTTTAAAACTATTGAGCGCATCAGGGGCCGCACTCAGGTTTTCAATTGCTATGCTGTTTCGGTGTGGCGGTGTAAAAATTTGCAGGTAAGGATATTGTTCTGAGGGATGAATTTCTACCTGTATCTTTTTTAAGGGATTTCTAAACACAGCCATCGGCTGGCACTCCGCAAAATTTAAAGTAAAACAGTTGTCCAAAATGCTATTGCCCAAGTATTCCAAAGAACCAAATTCCTGGTAAGGAGTAGTAACCCCTGTAGGTATCAATGCCTCATTAAATTCAAGCTTTTCTTTACCTTGAAACTCTAACTGGCACACATTTATTGGGTCACCAAGCGTAAAATATGGATGCCAGCCATCGGCTATAGGCATCAATTGTTCATCAATATTTGTAATGGTTGTTTTAATGCAAAGCGTATGATCTTTCTTTAAACAATACTCCACCTCGCAACGGTACAAAAATGGAAACCCTTCCAACTTATTATCATACACATACTGAAGAATCACCTTTGCATATTCGTCTGTGGCAACTGTGTCAATTATTGAAAACACCTGGTCGAACACAAGCCCATGAAGTGCACTCTCGTTTACCACGTATTTGGTTAGCTTATGGTCAGACTCTCCAAAATGATATTTTGCATTCTTTATTCGACAAACAAAAGGCGAAAGCTTTGCACTTTTAAAGGCAGGCGTAATATGTTCCATTGCCTGCTGCACACTTTCAAATCCATCAATCACATTCATCATTTGCCCCTGGTGCTCTTTGCAAAATTTATTTAGCAAAGCGCCAAATGCATAAATCTCTACCTGTGCCTTTTGGTCGTTCTCAGATAAGGTAATAACAGGGTGCCGCCCGCCATCATCAATATCAACATTAAAATGCATAGCCATTTGATTTGAGCATGAATGTACTGAAACAATTAATTTAGTAGCGGTCACCGGCACCGGCACCGCCAAAACTACCGCCGCCAAAGGTGGTTTCCTGTTGCAGGGATGTTTCCCTTTGCCCAAATGTTTCTGCAATTATTACACCTTCAAGGTTGGCTGTATCTTTCTTTCTTCGTTGTATATCTTCAAAAATAAAACCGCCCTTTGGCTGCTTTAAATATTTAGTAAGCAGGTACGAACAGGTACAAACAATACTACCTGCTAAAATCATAGCTACTTCTGCCGGTAGTATCGAATAATAATAGCGGTAAGTAAGTATAGATATTGCCACACAGGCTATACCAATTCTGCAAAAATTAATCTGCCTGTGTTTAATGCCTGCCATAATATACCCCATAGGAACAATTGCAGTAAATGCCCATAAAAAATACCTGAACCATAAGGGCAATGCAGTTGTGCCTGCACCAGGAAAAAATTTCTTTGAAAATTCAGTGATTACAAAATAATTACCGGCGATGTAAAATGTAGCTAAGGCCAATAACTGCAATACCAGCATAGGTTTTGAATAATATATTGTGAGCCGTTTACTCTTATTATTCTTTAGCACGAAATACAAAATCGAGGTAAATGCCATCACGGCAAAAGGAAGCCACATTCCTGATGATGCACCAAAGTATATGCTGATGTTCACCATTAATACTACCATAGCACCAAACGAAACGATTGCCATAATACTATCGGCAAATCGCAGAAAAAAACAAAGACTAATTATACAAACCACTGCAGATGCCAGTATGTCTTCGTTGATACCGCTTGGTAGCATTTCTACAATTCCAGCAGTTGCAAATATGATTGTTGCTGCCATGAGTATGTGGTCTACACCGGAACTAAAATGCTTTTTGGTTCGGGTCATGTAAGTGAGCACTACAAAACTCCCCGCTGCAAAAAGAAATAAAATAAAGGTTGGTGACGTAAAATTCGTCATCAGGCCAATCAATCCCGCTGACGATAGAACAATGAATATGGTTAGCAAGCCAAGACCTATGCGAACAAAAATATTAGGCGAGTAGAGATCAACCGGGTAGTGAATTTTAATCTCGTTTTCTTTTTTGGCTGAGATCAAATTGACATCAGCAGCTTCCTCTGCCGCTTCATGAATGGCTAGATTTTCCAGCGTGGTTTTGTTATAGGACAGCATGTTGTTTGATTGTTTTGTTTGTCTTCATAATAAATATTACTAACCCGATGGCCGAAGCAATCAGGTAAAGTAAGATGAGGTAAATGCCCGCATCGCCTTGCTTGTTAATACTCACCAGGTTTTTAACCACCACAT
>JANPPB010000065.1:0-2423 GCA_031428295.1 Segetibacter sp.
AGGTAAAAAGGGTAGTTCGCTTCGCGACAGCAAAAATTATATTCACTCCCGGAGCGATACACAAATTAAGGAGTGACGATAATGGCCACTTCTTTTCAACATATCGCCATTGTAATTCTCGCCGCAGGCGCATCTTCAAGGATGGGCAGTCCAAAACAATTATTGGAATACGATGGAAAAACCTTGTTGCAACATGCCATGGACACTGCCCTGGCTACCGACTGCCCAAAAGTAGTGGTGGTCTTGGGTGCCCGTGCTGACCTGCTGAAACCGGAATTGGCAAATCAACCAATACAAATACTGGAAAATAAAAATTGGCAGGAGGGGATGGCTTCGTCCATTCGTTATGCATTGCAACATATAACGATCGCCGGTTTTCAACCTGAAAGCGTTATTTTTATGGTTTGCGACCAGCCTTATGTTACCAGTTCTTTATTGATGAGTTTATTGGAAAAAGGTGTTGAAACCGGCTTGCCAATAATTGCCAGCGGTTATGGCGGTAAGGCCGGAACACCGGCACTTTTTCATAAAAGTATGTTTTCGCAGTTGATGGAATTAAAGGGAGATAAGGGTGCCAGGTCGTTGTTGGCGGCACAACCGCAAAAAGTAGCCATTGTGCCTTTTCCAAAAGGAGTGACAGACATTGATACCGTGGCAGATTATGAACTATTAAAAAGAGAAAATGATTGTTGACGGATTTAACAGGGTACACGACTATCTGCGGATTTCATTAACTGATAACTGTAACCTTCGGTGCTTTTATTGCATGCCCGAAGAGGAGTATGAATTTACTCCTGTCAGCAGGTTAATGCAGGCCGCAGAAATAGAAGAATTGTCCAGGATATTTGTAGGGCAGGGCGTTACTAAAATCAGGTTAACAGGTGGAGAACCCCTGGTACGAAAAGATGCGGCTGATATTATCAAACGCCTTTCAAAACTTCCGGTAAAATTAACCCTGACCACAAACGGCACACGCCTGCACGAATTTGCTGATGTGTTACAGGATGCTGGAGTAACCTCGTTAAACATCAGCCTTGATACCCTAAACAAAGACAAGTTTAATTTGATGACCCGGCGCAATCAATTTGACAGGGTTTGGGAAAATATTCATTTAATGCTTCGCAGGGGTTTTCATGTTAAGGTAAACGTGGTGGTCATCAACAACCTTAACCACAACGAGGTGGTAGACTTTGTAGCCTGGACCAAACACGAGCCCGTACACGTTCGTTTTATTGAGTTTATGCCATTTACAGGTAACCGCTGGCAGAATGATAAGCTGGTAACGTTACACCAGATTTTAGAGACCGTGAGCACCCAATTCGACATACTGCCCTTAGACAGGGAAGCACATGAGACTGCAAAAAAATATACCATACCGGGCCACCAGGGAACCTTTGCAGTAATCAGTACTATGAGCACGCCTTTTTGCGGCGATTGTAACCGGCTTCGCTTAACTGCGGACGGCAAAATGAAGAACTGTCTTTTTTCGGAAACCGAAACGGATCTGCTAACAGCTTTAAGAAATAAAGAGGATGTGGTGCCTTTGATTTATAAAAGCATAGCGGATAAAAAAGAAGCATTGGGCGGACAGTTTACTACCGATACAAAGAGTATTGTTACGGGTAACATTCATAACCGAAGTATGATTACAATTGGTGGTTGATATGGCAGAATCCACTAAGCAAATATTCGGGAAAAGGACAGGGCTGGTTGTAAAAGAAAGCTTGTGGATAGAACACAATGCAATATCTTTTTTTTGGCCCGGGTCCCGTTGAATTGCTGGAGCGTATTGAAGAAACCGGGTCGGTAAGTACAGCAGCCCGGCAAATGAATATGTCGGGGGCACAATTGAAATGCTAACCCGCCATTACTTCAAGCGTAGCGTTAATACCTCTTTCAGTTATAGCATCTACATTTGGTTTCAGTGTGTCGTAGCTGCCTTGTTGTACGGCATATTTACCTTTTGTGTGAATGATCATAGCACACTGCTCTGCCTGTTCTGTGCTGTGCTTACAAACGTCAATCAATGTTTCAATCACCCATTCAAAAGTGTTTACTTCATCATTCCAAACTATAATTTGGTACGACTTGGCAATAGCGGTCAAAATATCCACATCCATCTCAACCATAGTATCTGTATCAGGCGCGGCATAAACCATACTTCGGATCATTTCAGCCAAAGTTATTTCATCTTAAATTATTTTAAATATCAGTAAGCTTAAAATTGTTTGGTGTTGGCAAACACAAGTGTCAGGAGCAAAGGGTTTTATGTTTTTACATGAAGAGGTCAATTGTATTCTTAACTACATTTGCCAGGTTGTTGTAAAAATTGAAAAGTAATCCCTTCATACGATCCTTTGTAAGCTTTTTGCTTATCAGCGTTTTCGCACTTAGCATTACGCCCAAAAAAACCATTCATCAGT
>JANPPB010000066.1:0-1883 GCA_031428295.1 Segetibacter sp.
GAACAGGGAGTTGCCATGCTGAGTGGCATTATCAATTCGCCCAAAGCCATTGCAATGAACATTGCCATTATGCGGGCTTTTGTACACATACGAAAGGTGTATGTTGAAAATAAAAAGATTGCCGGCCAACTTGAGAAGTTAGAACTTAAATTAGGAGAGCACGATGTACAGTTAAACGGCATCTACCAGGCCATCGAAAACTTATTGGATGATAAAGTGGGTAAACAAAGCGCGGCAGCCACAAAAAGAATTGGGTTCAGGCCGGACGAATAACTGAATACTTATTACCCGCAAAATTTAATGGTCATTCAAATAAAAAGATTGATGGCAAAGGCTACAAAACATGAGACTGCTAATTCTGCTAATGAAGAAATCATCAGCAGAATTCATTTTGGTCGCGGACAAAAAGTGATGTTGAATTTTGATTTAGCAGCATTGTATGAAGTTGAAACCAAGGTTTTAAATCAGGCAGTCAAAAAGTAATTCGGATCGTTTTCCTGAAGACTTCATGTTTCGCTTAACGGCAAAAGAGTGGACCTTGATGCGGTCACAAATTGTGACCTCATCATCAAGCAAACGAAGAGCAGATTTACTTCCTTTCGCCTTCACCGAACATCGCGTAACAATGTTGGCAAGTGTTCTAAAAAGTGAACGGGCTATAAAAATGAGTATAGCTGTAGTGAGGGCATTCATAGAATTGAAAAAAGCAGCTTCGCAATTCAAAGAATTGTCTGAACAACTGGAACTAATAAACAACACCTGGGCGAACACGATGCGCAATTGAATGGCATATACGAAGCCATAGAAAATCTGTTGGATGATAAAGTAGAAAAGCACACATGGGAAAACCGAAAACAAATTGGTTTTAAAAATTAAGATTAAATAGAATGGCAAAATCTATAATTACACTCAGCACTGTATTACCCGACGAAAGCATCATCAGTAAAATTTACTTTATAAGAGGTCAAAAGGTAATGTTGGATACTGATCTTGCTTTACTATACCAGGTAGAAAACAAGCAATTAAAAAGACAGGTGCGCCGTAACATTGATCGTTTTCCAGATGACTTCATGTTTGAACTAACCTCAAGTGAATTTGAAAACTTGAGGAGCCAATTTGGCACCACAAGTTGGGGAGGTTCGAGGTATATGCCAATGGCTTTTACCGAACAAGGCGTCTCCATGCTTTCAGGAGTGCTCAATAGTCCTGTTGCCATTCAGGTTCACATACAAATCATCCGCATTTTTACCAGAATGCGGGAGCTGTTAATGACGAATAAAGACATTTTTCTGAAGCTTGAAAAAATGGAGAAAGATGTAAAAGAAAATAAACAGGACATAGCCATGATATTTAAAGCTTTGAAACAACTACTGGAGCAGCCGAAGCCTAAAAGAAGCATAATTGGGTTTAAGCCCGATGAATAACCAAATAAAAGTACAAGAGCCCCGCATTTTTCGGGGACTATGCCACATAATTATTCTGTTGCCTGGTACATAAAAAAACAACATACAATGAGTACACAAACATTATCGCCAACACAGGAAATTATACAGGATAACCAGGATTATACCCTCTTTTCGTGGAGTAAGCAAAAAGGTACCAACCCCATTGCGGTGGAAAGAGGTGAAGGCGTTTACCTGTACGATTACGATGGCAAACGTTATATTGACTTTTCGTCGGGTTTAATGAATGTAAACATTGGCCATGGCGACCAACGGGTAACCCAGGCAGTAGTGGAGCAGATGCAGCAAATATCTTATGTTACCCCATCGTGTGTTACTAAGGTAAGGGGCGACCTGGGTAAAAAGCTGGCAGAAATTTGTCCGGGTGATTTAAACAAAGCATTCTTTACCGTTTGCGGAGCCACTTCAATTGAAAACGCC
>JANPPB010000067.1:0-10747 GCA_031428295.1 Segetibacter sp.
GCTTGTACCAAACCATATAACTCAGAGGTAGATGCCTGGTAAATTTTTACTTTTTTGGAAAGGCCCAGCAAACGAACTGCTTCCAGTATGCGAAGGGTTCCAAGACCGTCGGCATTGGCAGTGTACTCAGGCATTTCGAAACTTACCTGCACATGGCTCATGGCAGCAAGGTTGTAAATTTCGTCGGGCTGCACTTCCTGAATGATCCTTATTAAATTGGTTGAGTCGGTAAGATCGCCATAATGCAAAAACAGGTTTACATTGCTGGTATGAGGGTCCTGGTACAAATGATCAATACGGTCGGTATTGAACAATGAACTTCTACGTTTTATACCATGAACTTCATAGCCTTTTTGTAGCAGAAGGTCTGCCAGGTAAGCTCCATCCTGGCCGGTAATACCGGTGATCAATGCTTTTTTACTCATTATTACTTTATAACGTTATTAATAATATTTGCCAAATAAATGACTTTTGGCCTTTGTTTTAGATCGATGAGATCAAAAAATTATTGGCCGCAAATATATGCCACAACATTTATTACATGGTTTTGATCAGGTAGTGAACAAAATATCCATTAAAAAAAGTACTACCATAAAGACAGTTTTAGGAGAAAAGAGTTGCAAAAACTCCACTAACTAACGGAAGCCGGCTTTTTAATAATAAAGGCAACCACGAGGATTGCCTAAATTTTTTGAAATATTGCGGAATATTCTGCTTAAAAGCAAAATGATTATGCGTTCCTGTTAATACAATTCAGGTCTTCAAAAGCTACTTCAAGGCGTTTCATAAATGTCTCTTCGCCTTTACGTAACCATACCCTTGGGTCGTAAAATTTCTTGTTTGGTTTATCAGCACCATCGGGGTTGCCCAATTGGCCTTGTAAGTAAGCCTCGCTCTTTTTGTAATTTCCTAATACACCTTCCCAAAAAGCCCATTGTAAATCGGTATCAATATTCATTTTGATAGCTCCGTAGCTAATAGCTTCTCTTATTTGGTGTTGAGGTGAGCCGCTTCCACCATGAAATACAAAGTATAAAGGTTTGTCAGCGGTATCAAAATGCTGTTTTACATAGTCCTGGCTGTTTCTTAAAATTTCGGGACGAAGCTCAACATTACCCACACTGTAAACGCCATGCACATTGCCAAAAGCTGCAGCTACGGTAAAAAGCTTACCTACTTTTCTTAAGTGCTCAAAAGCATAAGCAACATCTTTAGGTTGCGTGTACAATTTTTCATTTTCTACATCGCTGTTGTCAACGCCATCTTCTTCTCCACCCGTTACACCTAATTCAATTTCGATACCCATGCCGAGTGGTTGCATTCTTTTGAAAAACTCAACAGATGTTTCTATGTTCTCTTCAACAGGCTCTTCTGAAAGATCAAGCATGTGCGAACTAAATAAGGGCTGGCCCTTTTCTTTAAAATAAATCTCTCCTTCAGCAATCAGGCCACTGATCCATGGTAACCACTTTTTTGAAGCATGGTCTGTGTGAAGTATAACAGGCACACCATAATATTTAGCCACATTATGTATATGCAAAGCACCCGACACAGCACCTGAGATATTAGCCTGCAGGTTGTCGTTCGGCATGCCCTTACCGGCAATAAATTGAGCACCACTATTTGAAAACTGTATGATTACAGGGGAATTAACCTTAGCAGCAGCTTCAAGTGTTGCATTTATTGAATTGGTGCCAATGCAGTTTACCGCAGGCATGGCAAACTCATTTTGCTTGGCGTCATTTAATAATGATTCCAATTCTTCTCCGAATAGAACACCGGCTTTGTATTTTTTCATGTTATTTTTTTTCCGATTTTTAAATGCCCTCTTACTTAAGGCAGGTAATGGAGGTGCGAATTTCGTAAAATACCCCTTAGTGTCAACAGAAAGGAATAAATTATTATAAATCAGTAAAATTTGAAGACAGTTAAGTAGATGTATCATCTAGTTTGTTGTTCGGGAATATTTACCAAATCTTACATTCTCAGGCTGATTATATGCCCGATCCATTTAGAAGAATAGTAGGCATTGTTTTTTTATTATGTTTAAGGTCCGGTTTTTGAAACTTCCATTTCCTTTGATTACCTATCCAATATCTGGCTAAGCCAGAAAACACCATTTGTATACTTGCGGATAACAAATAATAATTGCAAGTAATTCAAAAATATTTCGGGTTATAAACACCTCTTTCTATGCCAAAGATTGCCTTGCTTGTATTAACATTCCTGAGCGTACTAACGCTTTCTGCTCAAAAAAAAGAACCTGCTACCTTAGAAGAAACTATTGACTATTTAAGCCAAAAGTCAAAAGAAATTATAGGATATACCAAAATGTCAATTAGCCAGAAAGTGTTTATCAATAAAAAGGTAATTGGAGATGGACATGTTAAGAAAACTGCTAATGGTGTTGAAATTTTTACGAGTTATAAAACAGAAGGCGATGCTTCAGTTAACAGTACTGTTTTTAATCCTAAACACATTGTGTCTATAACAAATAACAGTAATGAAACCGTATCGTCGGAGTCGCCTGTTGGCACCCTTAACATAATTTTTATAGGAAAGGTGGCCCTAAATAACATAGAAGGCAAAACCACTACGGTTGATAAAATCGCTTTCAACTTTCTGCAGTCAGACCCTGATAATGCAAAAAGGATTACTAATGCTTTTATGCACTTAAGGAAGTTGTACAAAAGTGAGGATATCAATTTTGAGTAAGAAGCTACAGATTGAGTTACTTCAATTTTATCTAAAAAAAAGGTGCGAAGCAACTGCTCAGCACCTTTTTACATTAAAGAGATTTGATTTAGTTATAGGTATAGCTTATACTGCCATTTTTTTCATCTTTTAGTACAATGCCCAGGGGTAACAATTGGTTTCGTATTGCATCGGAGGTAACATAATCCTTTCTGGCTTTTGCCTGTTTGCGTAACTCAATCAACACATCCAATACTCCATTTAATTTGGTATGATCACCTAACAATTCGCTCTTTAGGCCCAGCACTTCTTCGGTAAAAATTTTCATTTTATGTTTAAGCAATAAGAGGGTTTGTTTAGGTAAAGCATCGGCCGGCTGGTGTTTATCTTTTATTGAATTGATTACCGGAACCAGCTCAAACATGTTCGCCAGCACCTTTGCAGTATTCAGGTCATCATTCATAAAATCGTCAAACTCCCCAAGCAATCTGTTCACTTTTTCATCCAGTTCCTTATCAACCTGGTGTTCATCTAAAATCCAATCCTCTATTAAAAAATTTTGCAGTATTTCATAGGCTTCCCATAAACGTTTCAATCCTTTTTCTGCTGCCTGTAAGGCATCGTTGCTAAAATCCAAAGTGCTTCGGTAATGGGTTTGTAAAATAAAAAACCGAATGGTCATAGCACTGAAGGCCTGCGTTAATAACGGGTGATCGCCACTAAACAGTTCGCTCAACTTGATAACGTTGTTATAGCTTTTGCCCATTTTTTTACCATTAATGGTAATCATGTTATTGTGTACCCAGTAACGGGCCGGAGTAACATTATTGCATACGGTACTCTGGGCAATTTCGCACTCATGGTGTGGAAACTGGAGGTCCATGCCGCCGCCATGAATATCGAATTGCTTACCCAAATATTTTGCACTCATTGCCGAGCACTCAATGTGCCACCCCGGAAAACCATAACCCCAGGGGCTTTTCCATCGCATAATGTGTTCAGGAGGGGCATTTTTCCATAAGGCGAAGTCTGATTTATTTCTCTTTTCTTCCTGGTTATCCAATTTCCTGGTAGTATCTAACTGGTCGTCTAATACACGGCCGCTCAACATTCCATAAGGCAGGCCCAACTTCGAAAAGTCAATGTTGTATTTGTCTACATCAAAGTACACACTGCCATTGGCAACATAAGCATATCCATCCTCAATAATCTTTTCAATCATTACAATCTGCTCCACAATATGGCCGGTTGCTGTTGGTTCAATGCTCGGTTCTTCGTTATTAAACTTGCTCATTGCCCAATGAAAAAGGTTGGTATATTTTTGAACCAACTCCATCGGCTCCAGTTTTTCCAACACCGCTTTTTTGCTGATCTTATCTTCAGCTTCGCGACCTTCTTCTTCAAAATGACCCGCATCGGTAATGTTTCTTACATACCTTACTTTATAACCTAAATATTTGAGGTAACGATTTACAATATCAAACGTGATAAAAGGTCTTGCATGACCCAAATGGCTTTCGCCACTAACGGTAGGCCCGCACACATACATACCAACGTGGCCGGGGGTGATACTTTCGAATACTTCTTTTTGCCTGCTTAACGAATTATAAACTTTTAACTGAGACATACATACGTGGAATTACAATGAAAAATAGTACAAAGAAATGTTTGCTTTTAAATTAGCAACAACAGATAAAGCAGGAGTTGAAAGAGAGGATCATTGTGTTCGTTGAAATGCGAAGATAAGGGTTTGGTGTTTTTATATTTCACTGGCCTGAAAGCTGCAATTAGTTATGGCTGATATAGTAAATGCAAATTTTAAAGACTGTAACAACAACTGCATTACCTGGGAAAAAGAGCACTGGGTCTGTGCTTATTTCAGTAGACTAATGTCTGCAACCAGCATCAAATGGTCGCTCAATCCTTCGTCAACCATATCAAACTGGTGAATGCTGAAATGTTTATCAGGGAGAATATAGTCGATACGCAAAGTGGGAGCAAGTGCAGTAAAAGTTCGGCCAATACCCAACGAAGTTTTCAAAAAAACATCCTGCCAATCGCCCTTAATGTGTGCATAGGTAAAGCTATTGGGTACATCATTAAAATCGCCGCAAATCAGGGATGGATAAGGGCTTTCTGTCAATGCTTCTTTTACCGTTTTAGCCTGGGTACCCCGGCGGGTAAAAGCAAGCTTCATTTTTTGTGCAATGTTAAGGGAAGCATCAAGTGCTTTATCATCGCGGTGCCTGATCTCATCTATGTTTTCATAATCCGTTTTACTAAACCTGAACGATTGCAGGTGTGTAGTAAAAACCCTGATGGTATCGCTGTTCAATAATATGTCTGCGGAAATAAGGCTTTCTCCCAACGAGCCGGCATACCTGGTCTTAATGGAATCTATTATCGGGTACCTTGAAAAAATGATGCTGCCTGCCTTGTAGCCCGAGCTTTTTCTTTCAAAATCTACTGAGAAGAAATGATAGGGATACTTTTGACTGAACAGCCCCAGGTTGTCCTGTATATTGCTGTGATTAAACTCCTGAAGGCAAATGATATCAGCGTTTTGAGCGTTAATCAGTTCGGCAACAGACATTCTATCCAATCGCTTTTTGTCCTTCTGGGTACTCAAACCTTCAAAGCTTCTAATGTTCCAATCCACCACCCTTAACTTTCCGGGCAGTTTTTTTTCAGTAAAAGTTTGGTTGCGGTTTACAGCAAATAAAACCTGCAATTGCTTGTACCCAACCAATAAAGTAAGAATAGGTAAAATTGAAACTATTGGCTTTATTACCAACCAAAAAAAGATGGACAAGAGGAGCAGCGTGGCAAGATAAGGTACCATCAAACCTAAAAACCCCATGAACCACCAGGTAGAAGGATTAAGGTAAGGAACCAGGCAACTCAACAAAAAAAGAAGAGCAACGATACTGTTGAGGACAATAAAAAAACGTTTAATAAATTTTCTTACCATGCCTGCTGCCATTGTGTAAATATAATTGATTTCAATAGGAGGTTAGGTCAACAAACCTGTATTACCACTTAACATCTGCAATGACGGGAAAATGATCGGACAGGTTTAACGGTGGACAAAAAAACTGAGATACTTTCAAAGATTTGTCGGCCAACACATAATCAATACGCAGGGTGGGAGAAAGTGAAGCATACGTTCGCCCCAATCCAAAGCCCTGGGTCAAAAATGCATCCTGTAAACCACTTTTGATTGTGTTGTATGTATATGATGTTGGCACTGAATTAAAATCACCAGAAATAATAATTGGCTCCGTAAACCTTGCAGCAAAGTTTTTTAGTGCTACAGCCTGGCGGCTGTGTAATTGATCGTAGAATTTTAATTTGGTAAATTTTGAGGAACCATAGATGAAGGCACTGTCATATTTTTTAAAAGCCTCATCAGTTCTTTCCAAAGGGCCTTTGTTTAGGTTCATGGATACAAGGTGGGTAGTTATTAAGCGAAGTTTTTTGTTATTGAAAAGGATATTTCCGCTGACGGCACCTTCAGTAAGGGCAAGACCATCATAATTTAATTTTACCGTGTCTGTTAATGGGTATTTTGAAAAAATGGCACTGCCATATTCAACCGGGCCGTACGACATATAAAGTATCACATCTCTCGAAGTATAATAGTACCTGTAACCCAGGCTATCCCGCAATATTTGTATGTTTGAGTAGATGGTTTTATAGCGATATTCTACAAACTCCTGGAGTAAAAGAACATCTGCATTTTGTTGTTTTAAAAAATTGATCATTCGTCTCCTGATAGAGGCCGGGTGTTCTGCATGTTTTGCATTGTTATCGAAACCCTTAACGTTCCAGCTAATAATTCTTAATGCCTGTTTACTTTTTTCAACATTATAAGTACCTGTATTAAATGCAAAAACATTTGACAGATTTTTGAAACCAACTGTAAAAAGAATGATGAATAAGAGGCTTATTTTTTTGTTATGAAACAGCCAGCCAACAGCCATAACCAGCATAAGCATTGCAAGTATAGGAAACCCGAGCCCTAAAAAAGTTAATGGCCAAAACCGTACGGGATTTATAACACCGCTTAAGCAACTTGCCAGGTAAGTAACAGCTATACCAAACGATGCTATTATTAAGAGCTTATAAACTACAGTCCTCATTTTATAGAAGCATTTCCTTTAAAACGCAATAATACCCAATTAGCTTTTGAGGCTGTAATAAAAAATACTATTACAAAGTTGGCTACTGATATTGTAATGCAAATGCTACATGATTACTTCCAGCTTACATCTGCAACCACGGGAAAGTGATCGGACAAATACATGGCCGGAGCCGTATACTGGTGTACTTTAAATTGTTTGTCAACAAGAATGTAATCGATGCGTAACGTAGGAGAAAGCCCTGAGAACGTTCGGCCAAAACCGTATCCCTTTTCAACAAAACAATCCTGCATGTTGCCCTTTATTTTATGATAAGTGTAAGTGCCGGGAACAGAATTAAAATCGCCGGATAATATAACCGGGTAGGGACTTTTGTCCAATAATTCTCTTACAAACTCAGCTTGCCTTGCATGTATGCTGTCGTTATATTTTAGGTTTTGCAGCCTCGTTTTGCGTAATAAAAAATCTTTATCCACTCTACCATAAAATTCTGAACGGTCATCAGGGGCACCTAATTCCAGCGATGCAAGATGCATGGATGCCAGCCTCACTTTTTTACCATTAAAAACAATGGTGCCTAAAACAATACTCTCATGTGGAGCTACCGGAAAACTGAAGCGTTGTGTATCCGATATCGGAGTTTTTGAAATAATAGTGGATCCAAAGGTGGAAGTCATTCCCCTGTGAACCTGGTAATCATCGCCGGGGAGGTAATAATACTTATAGCCAAGGGAGTCGAAAAGTTTAAGATTAGAATAGTAGTATTTGCTGTTTTGTTCCAGGAATTCCTGCATTAATATCACATCAGGATCCATTTGTTTTATGTATCCAAACATCTTTCTGCGTACAGCATATGGCCAATCATACATTTTTCCATTTTCTACAAACCGCCGTACATTCCAGTCGAGTATGCGTAAGTGACCTTGTTGTTTTGGTTGTTTAAACGAAGCAAAGTTGAAGGCGTACAGAGCAGTGAGGTTCTTGTATCCAAAAAGCAACAAGAGAATAAATACCAGGCCAATCTTTACATTTTTAACTAACCAATAAATAGTAGCTGCAAACATGGCAATAGCTATAAAAACAAATCCCAACGATAAAAATGAAAGCGGCCAAAAGTCGGCCTGGCTAACAAAAGGAGTAAGACTACTTATGAAGTAGGTAATCGCAATTGGAACCGTAATTATGGTAAGGACAAGGCCAAAAATTTTCTTCATTCCTAAAACTCTTCTTTACTGGCCTTTTTTAAAAAGTCTTTTTCTTCATCAGATAAAAAGTGATAACCTTTTTGGTTAATCTTATCCAATAATTCATCAATGCGTTGTTGGGTTACATGCGGAGTTTTTTGAAACGGTTGTTTGGTGGTTTTATAAAACAATCGCTGCTTTTCAACACTTTTACGATGTTTCTTTTCCGGGTTGAACAAGTCATCAATCCAATGAGTAAAGTTGATCATCCAATCGCTCCAGTCGTTGCCTTTTTGCATTTGCCAAACAAAAACATAGCCCATTAAACCACCTGCTACATCTGCGGCAGCAAAACCGGGATGCGATACACCACTGGTGGTAAAGTGAATTAAAACAAATATTGCAGAGAGAACCCAAAGCGGAATACCCCCATTAATTAAAGGAAATATTTTGTATTTGGGAGAGATGGCAGTGGTTGCAACAGCCAAAGCAACGGTTGCAGGCCCTGCACCCATCATAGGGGCAATGCTCAAAATGTTAGCCCTTAAACCTGGAAAAGCACTTATGGTTAGCATGAAAAATATGCCACCTGCTAAACCACCATAGAGGTAGATAGGAATAAGTTTTTTGTTGCCGGTTAGATCCTGCAAAATGTAACCAAAGCACCATAACCACAACAGGTTACTAATAAGCAACCAAATGTTGTAATGGGTAAACATATAGGTTAGCAATGTCCAGGGGCGGGTAGCTAAAATAGCAGGATTTGCAGGAAGGGTAAACCAATTTAAAACCTGTTGGGTAAAACCGGCTTCGGTATCGCCGGTTAAGAGGTAAACTATTTTTACAAAATTGAGTAAAACAAAAGCAACAATATTAATAATCAGCAGCGTAGTCAGGGAGTTTCCTTCCTGCCCAAGTATCATTTTTCTACGGCTATTTTGCTCCAAAACACTCATACTGTAAAATAAAAAATATTATTCAAAAAATGCTGTATGCTTATATTAATTATAGCGCTTCTTATTTGTTCGATTCCAGGTAAAAACAAGTATCAAGCCAACGATTGCACCTCCCAAATGCGCCCAATGCGCAATATTATCTCCGGCATTATTCATTATACCCGAGTACAACTCATATGCAAAATAGCCCAGGCCCAACCATTTGGCTTTAACCGGCACAAAAAAGTATAAATACAAATAAGTATTGGGAAATAAATACACAAAAGCTGCGAGTATTCCCGAGATGGCGCCGCTTGCCCCTAAAGTTGGCTGGCTAATCATCTTGTTTACTTCGTTGTTTAATGCATTAACGGCGGTTTGCATAGATCCACTATCTGCAGGATTGCTTAGGTAAACATTAAATGCATCGATGGAAGGCTGGGTAATCTGGTATTTGTAATGATTAAAAAATGCTAACAGCCCCTCAGGAGTTGGAGCTGATTTAAACAACATAAACTCGCTCAATAAACTTCTTGAATCGAACCAAAGTGAGGTTAGTTGTAACAATGCAGCACCAATGCCGCAAATGAAATAAAAGGTTAAAAATCGTTTGGGTCCCCAAAGGCTTTCCAGTATAGATCCAAACATCCACAACGAAAACATGTTGAACAACAGGTGTGGAATATTACCATGCATGAACATGTGGGTAATCAACTGCCATGGTTGAAACAAGGGTGATCTTACATGATGCAATGCAAACAGGTTTTCCAGATTAATGGTACCACTTGCCCCAAAAGTTTTCTGTGCTAAAAAAACCAGCACATTAATAATTAAAAGATTCTTGATGATCAGGGGTAATATTTCGAATCGCGTTGGTCTGAATTCTGTCATAATTTATTGCGCTGCTTCTATAACAAAAGTAATTAGAGAAAGGTTAGCGTAGTTTTAATTGTACTACATTCTCAATATGTAAGGTGTGCGGAAACATATCTACTGGTTGAATGCGGGTAACGGCATATTTTTCGTTTAGCAAGGCAAGATCGCGGGCCTGTGTAGCAGGATTACAACTTACATATACAATAACCGGTGCGGCAATATGTAATAAAGTTTGTACCAGCTTATCGTGCATGCCTGCCCTGGGAGGGTCAGTTATAATTACGTCGGGCCTTCCGTGAATGGCAAAAAAATCTTCAGTACAGATATCGGTAACATCTCCTGAAAAAAAAGAGGCATGCTCAATACCATTCAATGCTGCATTGGCTTTTGCATCTTCGATGGCCTCCTCAATCAACTCGACCCCAATAACTTTTTTGGCCTTGCTGCTAATAAAAATTCCTATACTGCCCGTGCCGCAATACAAGTCGTACACCACCTGGCTGCCATCCAACCCGGCAAAATCGCGGGTTACCTGGTACAGCACTTCGCCTTGTAAGGTGTTGGTTTGAAAAAAAGATTTTGGAGAAATTTTAAATTGGTATTCTTCCAGCTTTTCGATGATGTAGCCTTTGCCCTTAACTATTTTCGGCTCCAGATCGTTGATGCTATCGTTCCATTTTAGGTTGATGGTATACAACAAAGTTGTTATCTCAGGAAAGCTCTCTACAATAAAATTCATCAATCCTTCGCGTAGCGATTTGTCCTCATACCCTAACACTACATTTACCATCAGCTCACCGGTTTCGGCCAGGCGAACCTGTACATTTCTTAAAAAGCCGGTGTGGCTTTTTATATCGTAGTGCGATAGATGATGTTTTAGGCCATAATTAAGAATGGAGAGGCGAATGCGGTTGGT
>JANPPB010000068.1:0-4562 GCA_031428295.1 Segetibacter sp.
ACATTAAGTCGCAGGTATGGGGTTCTCTAATATGGATGATAGTCGGGTCTGTTACTTTTACGCTCATTATAATTGCTGCTTTTGCTTTAACTGTTCAAACACTATTGCGGCAACGAAAGTTGAGCCAGATTAAAACAGATTATATCAATAACATGACCCACGAGTTTAAAACTCCGTTGGCAACCATATCGCTTGCTGTTGATGCTTTGCGTAACGAAAAAGTACAGAACAATCCGGAGAAGATGGGGTATTTCAGTGGTATTATTAAGGAGGAAAACAAGCGGATGAATAAGCATGTTGAAACCATATTGCAGGCTGCACTGCTGGATAAGCAGGAGTTGAAATTAAATATGCATAAAGTGCATGCGCAGGACCTGTTGCAAAATGCGCTCAACAATCATCGCCTTCAAATTGAAGACAAACAGGGTGTAGTTGAAACAAACTTTTTGGCAAAGCATGATGTGATTTTGGCTGATGAAAATCACTTTACTAACATGCTCAGTAACCTTGTTGACAATGGCATAAAATATTCAAAAGACAAACTATTGCTTAAAATAAGTACCAGCAACCAGGGTAAGTGGTTGTGTATTAAAATTGAAGACAATGGTATTGGCATGAACAAAGAAACGGTGAAACGAATATTTGAAAAATTTTATAGAGCACATACCGGCAATATCCATAATGTAAAAGGTTTTGGTTTGGGTATGAGTTATGTAAAAACCGTAGTAGATGTACACCAGGGTAAAATAAAAGTTGATAGTACTTTGGGTAAAGGAAGTTGCTTTACCATACAGGTTCCGCTTGTAAATGGTAATGAAGAGGCCTAAGAAAAACAACCACTGCTTTTGGTAAAGCCTACTGATTTTTAAAAAGCAGGCAACCGTCGCCGTAACTCAAAAACCTTAAATCATTGTTTAAAGCGTGCTCATACAATTCCTTCCATTTTTCTCCAACAACAGCAGCAATCAGCAACAATAAGGTTGATTGTGGTTGATGGAAATTCGTAATAATGCCGGATGCGATTTTCAATTCATAGCCCGGTGCAATCATGATTTGGGTTTTTGTAATTAACCTGTTTAATCCATTACTTTTCATCCAATCCATTAAGCTTTTTAATGCCAGTGAGGTGCCTAATCTGCTCTTTGTTTCGTATGGCTCCCATTGCAAAACAGCCAGGTCATTCATATTGATTGATGGGTTGGTGCAGGTCTTAACCCCCATCCAATACAGGCTTTCAATCAACCGTAAAGAAGTTGTACCGACAGCAAAAATCTTCTGATCAATATGCTTGTAAATGTGCTCAATAGTTTCGATGGAAACATCCAGGAACTCACTGTGCATTTCATGACCACCAATGGTTTCGCTTTTAACCGGTTTAAAAGTACCAGCTCCCACGTGCAGTGTTACAAAATTGGTTGAAATGTTTTTGGCAGCCAGTTTTTCAAAAATGTTTTGGGTAAAATGAAGTCCGGCCGTAGGTGCTGCCACCGATCCATCGTACCGGGCATAAACAGTTTGATAACGTTCTTTGTCAGAAGCCTCAACCTCACGGTGCAGGTAGGGTGGTAACGGAACCAGGCCGGCAAGATGAAGTATTTCTGCAAAGGTGTACCCGGCGGGTGTCCATCGCATTTTAATAATAAAACAATCGGGTAACCGCTCACTTATTTCAGCCTGTAATTCAACTTCAGTTTCGCCGGTTAATATCTTTTTCGATAAGACCATCCCGTGCTTCCATTTACTTACGCCTCCTACCAGGCATTTCCAAAACACTTCACCTTTTTGCACCATGGCCAAAGCAATATCAGCATACTGATCAGCAGGTTCCAGGCAAAAAATTTCTATGACACCACCACTTAATTTTTGAAACAACAACCTCGCCTCAACCACTTTGGTATTATTAAAAACCAACAGGGAACCGGCTGGTAAAAATTGATCTATATCGCGGTAAATGCTCTCTTCAATAAGCCCGCTCTTATACACCAATAATTTGCTCTGGTCTCTTTCGGCTAAAGGATGGCGTGCTATACGCTCATCGGGCAAAGAGTAGGTAAAATCACTGATCTGTAGATTTTTGGGATGCATATTGGTAAAGCCGGCAAAGTTAGGAGGATTACTACTCCATAAATAATCAGGTAAACAAAAGAACGAACGAACAGGAGACCGACAAAAACCTTTGAAAAAACTATTTTGATATTAAAATTTCTGCTACTAAGATTATTAAGAAAATTGTCAGGGGTTCCCAAATAAAGTAAGCACTTGTTGTCAATTCACTCAATACCTAAAAAGTCACTGGCAAGCATCGTCTTGCATCATTCAACAATGCTTTGACATTCAATATCATTAGAGTTTAACTCACACCTTTTCCACACATATCCACACAGTACTCACAATTGTTTCCCCAAAATAACCCTGAAAGCCAATACAGGCCTGAGTTAGGGACATAAAAAGTCTGTGGATAAAAAGATGAACTCTTTAATTGGTATTAAAGTGGGAAAAAGTGTTAATTTGTGGTAATTAATGGTAAACCCAACCTTTTAAAGTATCCATGTCAACATTTCGGGGCGAATATGAAGCTACAGTCGACGTAAAGGGTCGGTTTCTTCTTCCGGCAGGAATTAAAAAAAAACTGCCTGAGGGAACTACCACTTTTATGCTCAACCGCGGCATAGAAAAATGCCTGACATTATATACCGAACAAAGCTGGTTAACTACCGAGCAGCAAGTTAGCCAGTTAAACGATTTTGATGAGGAAAACAGGATTTTTAGAAGAAGATTTCTGGGTGGTGTTACTGAGGTTGAACTGGATGTAGCAGGCAGAATGTTGTTGCCTCCCAGCTTGAAAGAATATGCCGGTTTGCAAAAGGACATCATCCTGGTTGGACTGGTTGACAAAATTGAGATTTGGGATTCAGCAAAATATAAACAGCTCTTTGAAGATTTTTCGTCGGAAACATACAGTAAACTGGCGGGTAAGGTAATGGGTGGTCAAAACAAAGTAATCGTTCCCTGATTAATTGCAAGCTCATGACAACAGGAACAATGAATAATGGATCAGAACCTAAAAAAGGTAACGATGACTATCATATTCCGGTTTTGTTTGCAGAGGCGATCGATGGACTTGCACTTAAACCAGATGGGGTTTATGTAGACTGCACATTTGGTGGCGGTGGTCATAGCAAGGGCATTTTAAACATGCTGAGCGATGCGGGCAAATTGGTTGCTTTTGACCAGGATGCCGATGCCCAAAATAACCTGCCCCCTGATGAACGAGTAGTTTTTGTTGCTGCAAATTTCAGGTACCTCAACCGCTTTTTGCGCCTCAATAAGTTTTTGCTGGTCGATGGTATCCTGGCCGACCTGGGTGTAAGCAGCCACCAGTTTGATGTTGGTGATCGCGGCTTTTCAACCCGCTTCGATGGTCCGCTTGATATGCGAATGGATCAACGGCAGGAGGTAACGGCATCAACTATTTTGAAGAAGTATACCGAGGCCCAATTGCACAAATTGTTTGAGCAATATGGCGAGGTTACCAATTCGAAAACGCTGGCCAGGCATATCATCGAAAAGCGTAACCAGGTTCCATTACAAACTATTGCCCAGCTAAAGTCGATGTTGAGCCCGGTGGTTAAAGGCAATCCAAATAAATATTTGGCGCAGGTTTTTCAGGCATTGCGTATTGAAGTGAACGATGAAATGGGAGCCCTGAAAGAGATGTTGCAGCAGGTGCCACCGCTTTTAAAAAAAGGAGGAAGAGTTGCCATCATCACCTTCCATTCAATTGAGGACAGGTTGGTGAAAAACTTTTTCAGGTATGGCGATTTTGAAGAACCCTCAACCGACAACCCATTGATGCACGATGACAGAAAAAGTTTATTACGCATCGTTACAAAAAAGCCCCTTGTAGCAACAGCCGAAGAAATGAAACGAAACCCTAGAAGCAGAAGCGCCAAACTAAGGGTAGCTGAAAAAATATAAGAGAGAGCAGTAGTGAGTAGTGAGTAGTGAGTAGTGAATAGTGAATATTGATAGTGAATAGTGAGTTGTGAATAGTGTTTTACTTTTTACTTTTTACTTTTTAATTAGTGAATTACAGCATGAACAAGGATGAAAACATAAATGCTCAGGTTGGTAACAACGACAACGTTGCACAGCCTCAAATTAAAGCTGGCACTGTTACACCAAAAAAATATTCAATAAGGGCCTTCGGAGAGTTGTTGAGTTACGGTTGGATTTTGAATAACCTCGGGTTCTTTTTATTTCTTTCGGTGCTGGCCATTTTTTACATAGCAAACGGGCACATGGCCGACAACCGCATAAGAAGGATTAACGAAACAGCTAATAAACTAAAGGACCTGCAATACGAGTATAAGACCGTTAAAAGCGACATGATGTTTAGAAGTAGGGAAAGCGAACTGGTAAAGGCCGCTGAACCTCTTGGCTTGCAGCCCGACAGTAATCCGCCTTTTAGGATAAAGGCATTGCAACCTCAAACCAATTGAACTTACAAACAGAGACGGACATAAATAGCAAGGAAGCGTGGAGGTTAAAAAAGACATATT
>JANPPB010000069.1:0-3322 GCA_031428295.1 Segetibacter sp.
GGAAAGGTGAGCTTTAGCAGGAATGGTTGATTGCCACAACACCTGTCTCTCAATTGCAGTAGGCATCGGAAATTGAATGACCGCATTAAAACGCCTGATAAAGGCCTGGTCGATATTACTTTTAAAATTGGAAGCAAGTATAATGAGACCCGGAAAATCTTCCACCCGCTGCAACAAGTAACTTACCTCCTGGTTGGCATATTTATCATGAGCGTTTTGAACGTTGCTTCGTTTACCAAACAAAGCATCTGCCTCATCAAAAAACAAGATCCAGTTTTTGTTTTCAGCCCTTATAAAAATCTTTTCAAGGTTCTTTTCTGTTTCGCCAATGTATTTGCTTACCACCTGCGACAAGTCTATGCGGTATACATCCTGCTGAAACTGTTTGCCCAATAATGTTGCGGTTAAAGTTTTACCTGTACCGGATGGACCAAAAAACAGCGCTCTAAAACCTGGCTTTGTACGTTTCTCCATAGCCCATTCGAGCATGAAAGTATTGTTATGATTCAGCCAGGTTTTAATATCCGCAATTTGTTGAGCTGTCTTTTGGGGTATCACCAGGTCGCTCCATTCCATTTTTGTGTTTACCAGCTTCGCTGGGAAGTCGGGGCCGAATGTTGGCTTAGCCACGATGCCTGTTGTAAGCAGGTCAACATACTCCGGTTGTAACAACAACTTACCACTGAGCCTTGGCTCGCCGTCTTTAACCGGTTCTAACAACAAAACATTTTGCGACTGAAACCAATGCGCCGGGCTAAAATAGTACAACACCTGCTTTCTCTTATCTGCATCATTACCTGCAAGCAGAAACAATGCAGTATCGCCGGTCGGCAGCATATATCGGGTGTTGGTTCCTTTTACACCACCAAACTCAGGAAACTCGCCCCCACGAGGCATGAATTGCTGAATGGCAGTATCGAACAATGCAGGCTGCACATGCGGGGCCAGGGCCGTTAACAGTATGATTGTTTCAAAATGGTTGAGTGTACGATCGCCGAATGCAGGATGTTCTAAAATGGGCAACTCTTCGGCAGGTATGCTTTGACCATTTGCATTAAAATGCAATTGCAATTGATTGACCAGGTAATTTTTGAAGCTGTCGTATAATTGTTGAAGTTGCATAATGTTGTTTAAAATTAAACCACAGAGGCACAACGACACAGAGTTCCTCTGAGATTTTCTCCGTGCGTAGAGTATCTCCTGCTATTCTCTGTGTTTACACTTTATAATTTAAAATGAGATACGGGAACCCTCTAATACTCCCGTCATGCTGACGAATGTCAGCATCTCCTGAATTATACTTATTCTGTTTTCTCCAGGAGATCCTGAAACAAGTTGAGGAGGACGTGATGAGCGTTAAGCGTTAGGCTTTAGGCGTTCAGCGTTCAGCCTTAAGCGTCTGCCAATGACACTTCCCTACACTGTCACCCTGAGAACCATGACGCATAACCCAGAGCCGTCATGCTGACGAATTTCAGCATCTCCCGGATAACATGCGAATTATTTCCAGGAGATCCTGAAACAAGTTCAGGAGGACGTGATGAGCGTTAAGCGTTAGGCTTTAAGCGTTCAGCGTTATGCGTTATGCGTTATCCCTCCTCAATCATATCACAAAATCATCCCGCACACTCCAAAATTTAGTAGCCACCACTCCCCTGTCTTTATGCCTAACCTGCCCCATAAACCTAAAATCAAATTCGTATTGTTCGCCTGTGTTGGTTACACGTCCGGTAATACCCGGAAAGTCCTCGCCCCTGTAGATACAGCCACTTCGCTGGTTTTCTGAGCCGTCCGCATTTAAATAATGATTGGTTGGCCTTGTGCTGCCGGGACCACTTCTGTGCCCCATACGCTGGGGCGTTAAGGTGGTGTTTCCATCCTGCGTAAAATTTGGTATGGGTTGCAGTCCACCCGGCACATTAAACAGCGGCCTTAGATTGGTCAATGGTCCGGCTGGGTCAGCACCGGCTGGCAACATTTCTATCCTGGCACATATAAATTGCCTGTACTCATAATCGCCACAATTTTCACCCGGGGGCAAATGTATCTCAATGGTAAACTGTCCTAAAAAAGCAGACGTACCACCACCTGTAGTTTGTTGCATTCGGCCACCCAGCGGGCTCATCACCCTAAATAAAATAACATCCTGCATCACCTCTCCTCCTTCTGCCTGTATGGTATTAAAGGTATTTTCTCCCATCTTTCCATCCACCGATAAATCGTTGCTATCTTGAAACTGAGCCACTGCAATAACCAGATTGCGGTCAACCTGTGTACCATCATTCAATTCAAACCTGGTTCGCAAAAAAGCAATGCTTTCCCTGCTGTAACTATTACGCATAAAAGCAATGGCACTGGTTACCTGCGCCGGGGTAAGCAGTTCTACTTCAGGTTCTTCGGCTACGGCTACAGGCTGCTCCACATCTTCGTGGCTCTGGCCAAAGAACGTGCCCTGGGGTTGCGATACTGTCGTAGTATTTTGTTTTTGCCATTTACGTGAAGAGGTCGTATACATGGTTATAATTTTGTAATATGATTATCTGATTTGCTATACCAAATATTCTTAAAGTTACCACCCAATTACCTGAAGTCAAAAGGAGTATCAGGAGGTAAAATATCATTAACCTGGTAACGCCGCGCTCCTTAAAATACGTTCCTTGCAAACAGGCTCTTTAAACACTACTTGAAAAATACTTTCATTGTTTTTAATCGGTTGGTATAATGATCTATACCCGCAAATAATTTTAATAAGTTTTGCCAATTGCCTAACAGTCTTGTCATTTAACATTTCAGGGTCTGTTGCAGAAAACGTATAATGATGAAATTCCGCTTCTCCGTCTTTTAATATTCCCCTCGATATTTTTAAACCCTGGTCAGTCGTGTACATAATAAAACCTTTTAATTGAATGCCCTGGTCGGAATTGCTGTCGTCTAATGTAAACTTGTGAAGTACTATGGCAATTTGCGCAGTATGTTTTGCCGAAAACAGACCCTCAATTAATTTTTTTCGAGAGATTGAAAACAGAGCAATTAATACCAATACAACAGCAATCATAACATGCCAGCCATACAATGGCAATTGCTTAACTAAACTTAGAATCAATGTTATATTAACGAGTACAAGGGTGGTCCATTGGGCTTCAGACAAACCGTTCCAATAAGGCCGCGCCGCATCACCTCTAAAAAATTCTATGCCAAAACGAAAGGCTCCATAAACTGCTGTGTAAAATATTAAAAATGTACCGGGCAGGTAATGTTTTACAATAAATACACTTACAATTAAAACCAGAAAAACGAATGTGGATTCAATTAACTGAACAGG
>JANPPB010000070.1:0-4684 GCA_031428295.1 Segetibacter sp.
GCGTTACATCGTGAAGGTTTGCATACACACTGCTATCAAACCGATTGGTTAGTTTTGGCGCACATAAAAAGTACTGATGTTGCGGATAAAAACCAGCCAGCGACGAAATAAGCGTTCTGCTATAATGGCCCAGGCCAGTACTGTTTTGATAAGCACGTTTTGCATCGAAAGCAATGCGCAAGGCTGAACCGGGTTCATTTATTTGTGGTGACTGCATATAAGTTGCCAAAGTTAATTTAGAATATGAAAGCAATAGAAAACAAGGGATACATTAAGGTTAGCAGCAGGCAGATTGCATGCTTTTGTATTGCTATACTCTGCATAAGTTTAACCAATGCACAGCAGGCAAACCCATCAGAAACTGCTGGCAGGTATGACCGTTTTCTGGAAATGGCTTTCCCGGCTATGGAGCTGGAGACAGTTGACAGTTCAATTTTTAATACATCGTCATTAGCACATAAAACCGTGTATGTTGATTTTTGGTTTACTGCATGTCCTCCCTGCATAAAAGAAATACCTTATGCAAAGCAACTGCAGGCTTATTTTGCCGGTGATACCAACGTAGTGTTTTTAAATGTATGCATTGAAAATGCCGATAGAAAACAGGTATGGAAAACCATGGTAAAAGAAAAAGGAATTCAAGGCATTAATGTTTTTTATGCCCGCAACAGGCCACAACAAATTAACCTGCTAAGGCAATTTAATATTGTTGATTATCCAACTTATTTAATACTCAATAATCGTAAAGTTATAGGCTACCATGCACCGGCACCGTCTGAAAAAGGATGGGTGCATTGGGCCATATTTAAGGCTACGCAAAATGTTCCTTTATCAACTTCGTACGCATTACTGGCTAACAAAAGCAAAGCAGCCAATGATTATCTCTCTCAAAACTGGTCGTTGATTGACCCTACAGGAAATCCTTAACAGGCACAATGTTGAGCCTGATTTTATGAAACCCTGTATTTTTGCCGCAAATTTTTACAATGGAATTAAAAGATTTAATACAGCAGGCTTTTGCCAGTCGCGAACTTTTAAAAACACAGCGTTACGAAGCTGCTGTTAGAGAAGTAATTGAAGAAGTTGACAAGGGCAGGTTGCGGGTAGCACAACCCGGTGAAAATGGATGGGTTGTAAACGAATGGGTAAAGCAGGCAATCCTTATGTACTTCGGAATACAGCAAATGGAGACTTTTAGTTTACCGCCATTTGAGTTTTACGATAAAATGAAACTGAAAAGCAATTACAAAGAATTAGGTGTAAGAGCCGTTCCACATGCCGTTGCCCGTTACGGCGCTTACCTGGCAAAAAATGTAGTGTTAATGCCAAGTTATACCAACATTGGCGCTTATGTAGATGAGGGTACTATGGTGGATACCTGGGCAACTGTTGGCAGTTGTGCACAGATTGGTAAAGATGTTCACCTGAGTGGTGGTGTTGGAATTGGCGGGGTACTGGAACCACTACAGGCCAGCCCGGTAATTATTGAAGATGGTTGTTTTATTGGCAGCCGTTCAATTGTGGTAGAAGGTGTTATTGTTGAAAAAGAAGCAGTACTGGGAGCCAACGTTGTGCTAACTCAATCAACCAAAATTATTGATGTTAGCGGCGATGAGCCTATTGAATATAAAGGCCGTGTACCAGGTCGCAGTGTGGTAATTCCGGGTAGTTATTTAAAGAAGTTTCCTGCGGGAGAATACAATGTTAGCTGTGCATTAATTATTGGCAAACGCAAGGCAAGCACTGATTTAAAAACCAGTTTAAATGATGCTTTGAGAGATTTTAATGTTTCAGCATAATTCATAAACATAAAAGGTGGTCAAGTTTTGTTTAACAAACTTGACCACCTTTTTATTTTCAGGGTACCTGTCATGAATGCAATGTTTTATATGCATTGAAATATGAAAACCTTCAATTAAAACTTTAAGGTTACAGGTAAATATTTGGCTACCAGTTCTTCATAATAAGTTTTTAGCTCACTCCAAACCGGTGGTGTTGGATTTTTTGAATATAGGTCGTACGGGTTAAATAAGCAGACCCATTTAAGCATTTCTTTATCGTGATCATCTAAAAGGTGGCTATACTCCCCTTCTCTATGCCATGCATAAAATGAATGGTAGCGAAGCATATACAATCCCTCTTCAGGTAAATGATCTTTCATCATCTGGTAAATATATTCATCGTGACCCCAGCTCATATACACATTACGTAAACCGCAATTGGGTGTGTAGATACCATATTTCGTATTGTACCGGGGATCTTTATAGTCAGGATTGTCCTTAAAAAACTCAGGGTATACAATCTTATCCGAATAAGCACAACCAACCGGGAAGGTGTCGCCCACTACTGCCCACTGCGGCTCATCAAATAAGCATAACACCTTGCCCATATCATGCATAAGGCCTACCATTACCATCCAGTCCGGATGGCCATCTTTTCTGATAGCCTCAGAAGTTTGCAACAGGTGTTGAAACTGGTCCAGGTCAGTATCAGGATCAGAATCATCCACCAGTTGATTCAAAAACTGAAAGGCGTCCCAAACCGGCATTTCCTTCTTCTCAAATTTTAAATATTTGCTGCGTTTCTCCTGCACAAAATCAAAAGTTTGAAACTTGTGATTTAAACGGTAAAACTCTTTAACGGTATCGCGAACCGGGGTTTCGTAGTTTCGAAAAGTTTCAGAAGCTTTCTGCTTAGCTATAGAAGCAGGATCGGGATAACGATCCAGAACATTGTCTTCCCACTCGTCAAGGCTAAGCAATGGATATGCTTCGCTGGTATACTTTTGATCGGAAGTGTTCATAATGGCAATATTTAGTAAAGAAGTAAAATATCAGATTAGGAAAGTTGATGTTTAATTACGAAGAATGCTACTTTAACTACGAAAACGATTTCGACCATTTGGAGTTGGAGTATTGATAGTAATATTGAACTACTTCAAATAAAAGCAAGCGCAGGTAGTCAATGCAAAAAATTAATTTAAAAGAATTGGCCCGGCAGCTCAACCTGTCTATTGCAACTGTTTCCAAGGCTTTGCGGGACAGTCATGAGATAAGCACTAAAACCAAGGCTTTTGTGCTGGAGGCAGCAACAAGACTGCATTACACCCCAAACCCTTATGCCAGCAGTTTAAGAAGAAAAAAAAGCAAAACGATAGCGGTAATCATTCCGGAAGTAGCAGACAGTTTTTTTTCATTAGCTATTAACGGCATACAATCAATAGCCGAACTGAAGGATTATCATATACTCATTTACCTGACTCATGAAAAATTTGAGATAGAGCAGTCTATAGTTGCAGCCTGCGGAAATGGACGGGTTGATGGAGTTTTAATATCGATATCGAAGGAGACCTGCACCAGCGACCATTTTGCTGCTTTACAGTCCGAAAATATTCCCCTCATATTTTTCGACCGTGAATTTGAAAACTTTGATACAGCTATGGTGCTGACAAACGATTTTGAATGTGGAAGACTTGCGGCTGAACATCTTGCAGAAAGCTATTGTAAGAAACCCGTTTTCTTATCGGCATCAGGCACCTTACCCATGTGTAATAAACGGGCCCAGGGTTTTGTAGAGGGTTTAAAGATTGCCAACTTATGGTCTGCTGTTGTAGACCCTATTTTAATTTGCAATGGTTCCGATGCAGAAAATTACCAGCAAATAACCGCAATCATTTCGGGCCCTGACCGGCCAGATGGCATTGTAACTTCAGTAGAAAAACTGGGAATGCAGGTTTACCTGGCCTGCCAGGAAAGAGGCATACAAATACCCGAACAAATAAAAGTTATAGCCTTTTCCACCGTTGAAACAGCCCCCATTTTAAACCCATCGCTTACCACTATAACGCAACCCGCATTTAACATAGGTAGAACTGCTGCCGAAATACTTTTTAAAGCAATTGATAAACCTAACTACAATTATGCTAAAGAGTGCATAGTGCTACCATCGCAATTGGTGAAGAGAAATTCTACGGGCATCTAATATTAAGTCTGAAGTGCGATAAAGTTTTACATCTCCCACAGCCCTACCACACCTGATAGCAACAAAGCAAGGTATCTGAAATAGTTAGACAGGTACTTCAATTATCTTTGATGCTAATTTTAACTTACACCATCAGGCAAGCCTCCCATACTATTTCGTTAGCAGGATTTATCATCACCTTTGCCGGGGCTGTGTTATTTAGTACCAAGGCCATTTTTGTAAAGCTGGCTTTTGCCGGCACTACCGCCGATGCGCTTTCATTACTCACATTAAGAATGATTTTTGCCCTGCCTTTTTACCTGGCTGTTGCATTTGTGTATGGTCAAAAAAAGGAGAACGTAAAGATCAACCGTCGCGAATGGGTATATGTAATTTTGCTGGGGTTATTTGGATATTATTTCAGCAGCCTTCTCGATTTTACGGGCTTGCAATATATTTCAGCAGGGCTCGAAAGATTGATCCTTTTTCTCTACCCAACCTTTGCTGTGTTGATTAATGTGTTTGTGTTTAAACAAATTATTTCGAAAAGGCAGATTGTTGCCTTGCTGCTAACGTATGCCGGAATTGCGTATGCATTTTACGGTGAGGTACAGTTAGATGAGGTCAATCCAAACTTGTATTGGGGCAGCTTTTTGGTTTTTTTGTGTGCGGTCACTTATTCAATTTACATAGCAGGCAGCGGAAAAGTTATTCCGCTGGTTGG
>JANPPB010000071.1:0-1636 GCA_031428295.1 Segetibacter sp.
TGGAAACGAAGGATGGCGAAGGATCAACATTCATTATTCAGTTACCTGTTGTCTGAATCACGCCTGCCTGCCGAAGCCTCGGCGCAGGCAGGGATTACCAGGCTAAAGGATTACACAGATAAAAAGTATTATGACGGAAATAAAACATAGAAACACCAGAGCGTCCTTTGAAGTACATAGGTTTCTGGCAAATGCCCACCTAACCGTACGTGCATTTTTTTTAACTGGCTTAATTATATCTCTCGTAAGTACTACGGCTTTTACCCAAACGAGGTTATTAGACAGTATCAGGCACCAACTTGACATTGCAAAAGATGATACAAGTCGTATATTAATTTTATCAGACCTGGCTTTTTATATGCTTTTCGTTAATGCAGATTCCGGCCTTGTTTACACCGATAAGGCAATTGAACTTGCAGAGAATACAGGGTTTGTGCGTGGCAAGGTGCGGGCTATCGCGGCCAAAGGAGCATTATTACAAACCAAAGGAGACCTTCCCCACGCATTGCAATTATCGTTTACGGCACTACAACTGGCAGAACAGGAAAAATTACCGCTGGAAACATCCATATGTTTATCGCTTACTGGTAATATATTTTATGATCTGAATGATTATACAAAAGCCATCGGTTTTTATCAACGTGCCTTGCCAATTAACGAAGTGGTCAAAAATCAACCTGGATCGAAGTATTGGAAATACCAGGCAGAGGTAAACCTTGGCCTTGCCTTTATGCAAAACAAGCAATACGATTCTTCATTTAAATACATGTCGAAAGCTTATGCTGAAACACTTAAAGATGAAGTTTGGCACCCGGTATTTTCCATGTTTTTTGGAGACCTTCAGTTTCGAATGGGGCAGCGTGAGAGCGGAATAAAATATTTACTGGAAAGTCTAAGGTTTTTTGAACACGAAACTCCCTACGGACTATCCGATGTTTGCAAAATGCTTGCGAGGTGCTATAGAGACATGTACATGACCGATTCTGCTATTTATTATGCTGAAAAGGGATTAGATGCAGCACGATCTATTGGGTTCAAATTTTCGGTGTTAGAAACAAGCAAATTGCTCTCAGAGTTGTATGAACAAAAGGATATAAGCAAAGCGCTTTATTACCGAAAGGTGTCGGATACAGCGAATAATATACTATACGGTACCAATAAGGTTAAAGAGCTGCAGAAAACGCTATTAAGTGAACAAGACAGGCAAAGGGAAATTGAAGCAAAAAATATCGCTTATCAAAACCGTATAAAGCAATATGGCTTACTGGCGGGCATTTTTGCTATCCTGTTAATCACCTTTATACTTTACCGAAATAATAGGCAAAGACAAAAGGCAAACGTTGTTTTGAATAAGCAAAAAGACCAGGTGGAAGCTACATTAAAGGAACTAAGGTCTACCCAATCGCAGCTTATCCACTCCGAAAAAATGGCTAGTCTTGGAGAACTTACCGCTGGCATTGCACATGAGATACAAAACCCGCTAAACTTCGTCAATAACTTTTCTGACGTAAATACAGAACTGATAGAAGAATTAAAAAGTCAAAAGTCAAAAGTAAAAAATGAAAGAGATGAAGAACTGGAAAATGAAATACTAAATGATATTGCAGAAAACGAACAGAAAATTAACCACCACGGA
>JANPPB010000072.1:0-5635 GCA_031428295.1 Segetibacter sp.
GGAGTTCTGTATTTATTCGTGCATTCGTGGCAACTCTTCGTGCTGCCAGTCTGCAAGAAGTCAGGAGTTCTGAAATAATTAGATAATTGCAAGGGAGGGAGTTCTGTATTTATTCGTGCATTCGTGGCAACTCTTCGTCCTGCCAGTCTGCAAGAAGTCAGGAGTTCTGAAATAATTGATTTCTTTAATGACCTGGATTTGGGTGCTGATGCTTATACATAAAAATGCCCCCGATTTACGCGGGGGCATTGAATATAATAAATGAAAAAGAAAACTATTTCTTATCGCCTTCAGCCTGCTCTAACTTCTCTTTAATTGAAGCCAAAGCACTTAAGTCACCCAGAGTTGCTTTTTCAACCTTAGCCTGTATGGTCTTAACAGCTTTATTGGTTTTATCAGCTTCTACTTTAGCTTCTTTACGGGCTACTTCTTTCTCCTGGTGCTGAGCCTGCTCCCATATACGGGTATGGCTAACAACGATACGTTTTTCGTTGCGGTCAAATTCAATCACCATAAACTGTGCATGATCATCAGGGCCTACAGTTTTTCCGTCTTCTTTTCCAAGGTGACGAGCAGGTGCAAAACCTTCCAAACCATAAGGCAATTGTACAGTTGCTCCTTTGTCATCCTTCCTGGTAACGGTTCCTTCGTGTATCGATCCGATAGCGAAAGTATCTTCCAGTGTATTCCATGGATCTTCTTCCAATTGTTTGTGGCCGAGTTGCAATTTTCGGTTTTCCTTGTCTATGCCCATAATGATGATGTCAATCTTCTCACCAACTTTGGTATAGTCAGCCGGATGGTTGTAACGCTTCAACCAGCTTAAATCGCTTATGTGAATCATACCACCAATACCCGGCTCAAGCTCAACAAATACACCGTAAGGAGTAATGTTTTTTACTAAACCTTCGTGCTTGCTGTGCTCTGGAAATTTGTTTTCAATAGTGCTCCATGGATCGTCGCTCATTTGTTTAATAGACAAACTCATTTTGCGGCTATCCTTATCAAGGGTTACAATCTTAGCTTCGTACTCGTCGTTTAATTTAAAGAACTCCTTAGCGTTAATTGGTGTGTTAGCCCAGGTAATTTCACTTACGTGAACCAAGCCTTCAACACCTGGCATAATTTCAAGAAAAGCACCGTAATCTTCAATATTTACAACTTTACCTTTAACAACCTGGCTTTCACCAATTGTTTCAGGCAACACATCCCAAGGGTGTGGAGTAAGTTGTTTTAAACCAAGGCTGATACGTTTCTTGTCATCGTCGAAATCTAATACAACCACGTTCAGTCTTTGATCCAGTTTCAACACTTCGCTTGGGTGCGAAATACGTCCCCAGCTTATGTCGGTGATGTACAACAAACCATCTAATCCGCCAAGGTCCATGAAGGCTCCAAAGTCGGTAATGTTCTTGATCGTTCCTTCCAACACCTGGCCTTTCTCCAGCTTGCTCATGATCTCTGCACGTTGTGCTTCAATATCGCTTTCTATAAGGGCTTTGTGAGATACAACGGCGTTCTTAATGGTCTCGTTAATCTTAACCACTTTAAATTCCATTGTCTTACCAACAAACTGATCGTAGTCAGTAACCGGCTTAACATCTATCTGAGAACCTGGTAAGAATGTTTCCATTCCAAACACGTCAACGATTAAACCACCTTTGGTTTTGCTGGTAACAGTACCAGTGATAACCTCGCCGGTCTTGTGTACTTCAACAATTCTCTCCCATGCTCTAAAAATTCTTGCAGACTTACGGCTAAGGTGCAGGTGACCTGCCCTGTCTTCTTTCTCTACAACCATTACCTCAACATCGTCACCTACTTTCAGGTTAGGAATGTCGCGGAATTCGTTTAAAGAAACCAGACCATCCGATTTAAATCCAATGTTGATTACAACGTCGGTTTTTGTAAGACCCACCACATTACCAGTGATGATCTCAGCATCGTTAATCTGTACAAAGGTGTTATCATACACACCGTCGTACTTTTCTCTTTCCTCTTTGTTGTAGCTGCTAACATTACGTTTGTCTATGCTCCAGTCAAAATCGTCGTGTGGTGTTTCAACACGGGGAACAAATTTGGCTTTTGGCTCTTCAACCGGGGCGTCAGTCCCGCCTTGCGGGATTGCAGGGTCTTCGGTTGGGGCAGGCTCCTCTGAAGGCGGTGCAGGAATTTCTGCGGGTGCGGTTTCAGGAGCGGCTTCAGCAGCCGGGGCCTCGCTTACTCCGCTTTGCGGAGTTTCCGAAGCTTGCGCTTCTTCAACAGGTGCATTTGGTATCGCTGTAGAAACTTCATTTTCTACGGTCGTAGAAATTGGAGCGTTCTCCTGTGCATCAGCGTTTTGCCCGTCCGGATTTTCCGGGAGGACTGGGTTAATAATTTCGTTTTCAGGCATAATAAATTCCCAAAGGTTTTATTTCGGGGCTGCAAAGGTAAGGTAATGAAGCTAAAATTTGAGGGAGAAAAGCAGAGTTTTTAGTAGCTGTAAACCCTTAACCCTGGTTGCAGATTCGAAGCATTTCCTGAGCAAGGGTTATAATACCCTTGAAGTTTTGCGGCTTTTGATAATATTGCTTTGCGCCACGCTGTATACTAATTTCTTTGTACAAGTTGGTATTGGAGGTACTCCAGATAACTGATGGTATTTTTTTATATCTATCTTCTTTTAAAATAGTTTCTAATATTTCGGCACCTGTAAAATCTGGCATATTGTAATCCAGAACAATTAGGCAGGGCAACATGTTATCCTCGCAATTATTTAAATAATCCAACCCCTCCCTGCCCGAAGAAACTTTAGAAAGCAATAGAGAAGGATTTAATAACAGAAATGCCTCTTCCAGCAATTCGAGGTCATCCATGTCGTCGTCAGCTAAAAGTATTTTTTTAGGGGTCATAAACAGTTATGTAAAGCACTTAATTGAAAATGATCTTGCAAAATTTCAGTTCAAAATTAAAAACAGCTTACTTTCAAATAATTTCTTTTAGTATACATGGAACAATCAAAAGCAACTTACCCTAAATCTCTGATAACTGATAATTTATTACAGTCATTAGTTTTTGCCAGTATGAAAGATGGGGTTTCTGTTTCGGATGAGGATGGATATATTTTGATAACGAACGCTGCTGAAGATGAAATGTTTGGTTACGAACCAGGCGAACTTATTGGGAAACACGTAACAACTCAAAATGCATATACCCCCGAAGAAAACAAAAAGATAGTAAACGCTGTAATGGCAGCCTTACAACAACATGGTGTGTGGACAGGTGAATGGCATAATCGAAAGAAGGATGGCACAGAATTTTTTACCCAATCTTCCATCTCATCTTATACGATAGAAGAAACAACTTTATTTGTTTGCGTGCAGCGGGATATTACTCAGGAAAAGGTTGACAAGGAAAAACATGCATATCGCACCGCATTATTAGAAGCACAAAATGAAGCAATACCCGACGGTATCTTAACAGTTGATACTAAGGGAAAAATAATTTCGTACAATAACCACTTTGTTACCATCTGGAACATTCCACAGGAGATTATAGACAATAAAGATGATGATGCCGCACTGCGTTTTGCAATGACGCAACTAACCGACCCCCAGGGATTTATTGACCGGGTGAGTTATTGCTATGAGCATCCCGATGAAAAAGCCCATGAGGAGATAATTTTTAAGGATGGCCGTATTATTGAAAGGTATGGTAATGCCGTAACAGGTGCAGATGGAAAAATGTATGGATGGGCCTGGTATTTTAGGGATGTGACCGAACGGAAAAAGATTGAACAAGATCTTGAAAATACCAAAAACCAGTTAGAGCTAACTTTCAACAATATACCTGCAGGCGTTTATCTGTTTAATGACAAAGGAGAACTCATTTATGTAAATGAAAAGGGCGCCGGTGTGTATGGCGACTTTTCGCCGGCCGAACTTTTAGCTGAAAGTAATTTAAGTGCACTTTTACAAAAAGCAAATGAACTTTTTGAACGCTACGATGAACAGGGAAATCCTTTTGGTCCCCAAAATTCTCCTGCCTGCATTAGTCTTAAAACAGGTCGTTCGTCGCAGACGATACTCAGGCAAATTAACCGGCTGACAGGGGAAGAGCAATGGCATTATGTACAGGGTGCCCCTCTTTTTAACCAGGAGGAAAAGTTATCCATGGTGCTGGTAACAAGTACAGATATTACCATACAAAAACTTGCTGAAGCTAAAATTCGTGAAAGTGAAGAACGTTTTCGCAGCCTTGCAAACTCCATACCCCAATTAGCGTGGATGACAGATAGTACCGGCTATATATACTGGTACAACCAGCGCTGGTACGATTATACGGGAACAACTTTTGAGGAAATGAAGGGGTGGGGATGGCAGAGTGTACACCACCCGGATTTGGTGGAAAAAATTAAAAAAGATTTTGCGGATGCAGTTGCCAAAGGGGTGTCGTACGATGATACATTTTTACTAAAAAGCAAAGAAGGAACCTACCGCTGGTTTTTAACAAGGGCCGTACCCATTCGAAATGCAGAAGGTGAAATTGTTCAATGGTTTGGAACCAACACCGACGTGTCGGAGCAAAGAGAAACTGAAGAAACACTAAAAAGGACGAAGGAACAATTAGAGGTTACGTTTAAAAATGTACCATCAGCTATATTCCATTTTGACAAGAAGGGAAACATTCTTTACCTGAACGAACAGTGTGCGCATCAGTTAGGATATTCATCGGTTGAGGAAGTGTTGGCCGAAAAGGATCTTACCCATCTTGTACAACACCTGTATAAATCGTTCGATATTTTAGATGAAAGTGGCAAGCCTTTGCCTTATGATAAAAGTTGCACCGCAATCACTTTTGCAACAGGTAAGTCTGCCGGAGAAGTTGCACAACTTATTAATCGAACTACCGGTAAATCGCTTTGGCTTTTATCACAGGCTTCGCCTCTGTTTGACGAAAATGGACAGCTTGCTATAGTATTAACTACCTCAACAGATATCAGCCAGCAAAAGACATCGGAACAATCCATAAGGCAAAGCGAAGAACAATTTCGTACCCTTGCCGAGACCTTGCCACAATTGGTTTGGATAACAGATGAAAAAGGTAACCAGTTATATGCATCGTCGCGATGGAAATTTTATACAGGCATTGATCCGAATGGAGCCGAAACCTGGCAAAAAATGGTTCATCCTGCAGACTTTGAAAACATATCAAATGCGTGGATTAAGAGTATGCAGACTGGAAATAATTATAAGTCTGAAGCCAGGTTAAAAAATAAAGAAGGCGTCTATCGCTGGCATTTTGTACACGGCGAGCCTATACGAAACGAAGCGGGAAATATTATTAAGTGGATAGGTGCATTTACCGACGTTCACGATCAAAAAACACTTTCTGAAAATCTGGAAAAGTTAGTTACAGAACGAACAAAAGAATTAGAGCGATCTAACGAAGACCTGTTACAATTTGCTCATGTGGCATCGCACGATTTAAAAGAGCCAGTTCGTAAAATTAAAATGTTCAGCAGCCGGCTTGAGGAGGAATTTAAAAATGAACTTCCTGAAAAGGCAAAAAATTACATTACTAAGATGCTGAATGCTGCCGACCGCATTTTTACTATGATTGACGGAGTTTTGGTTTATTCGTCGTTCGATGC
>JANPPB010000073.1:0-3243 GCA_031428295.1 Segetibacter sp.
GCATGATATACTGCATTAGCAACAGCCGCAGCAAACCCAATCAAGGCAATTTCGCCAAGGCCCTTTGAACCCATCGGGTTGGTATATGGGTCAGGTTTATTTATAAAGATGGCTTCTATTTTTGGTACATCGGCATTAACCGGAACATGGTAATCAGCAAAGTTATTGTTCACATACCTGCCATACCTATCGTCAATCACAGCTTCTTCTGTAAGTGCCATTCCTATACCTCCAACAACACCACCAATAGCCTGGCTATGCGCTGCCTTAGGACTTACAATTTTACCGGCATCTGACACAGCCACTGCCCTGTGAATCCTTACCACACCCGTTAAAGGATGCACCCTCACTTCCACAAAATGCACCGAGAAAGAATACATAGAGAACCCCTGTGAACTTTTGCCGGGTTCCGAGGTAATGGTGATGCCAACCTCGGGCAGTTTATTCTGTTTTAAAATATCAGTAAAAGCTATTTTTTTTCCGGGGTCAGCTAACAACGTCATTTCGCTGTTTGAAAAACCAACTCCTTCAGGTTGTAAACCTGAAAATGCCGAACCATCTGTAGAGGCAAGTGTCATCAATTTAAGTTTTAGTGCGCCACAGGCTTCATATACAGCAGAGCCAAGTGATGAAGTTGTAGCGGATCCTCCCTGTGTAGGGCCTTCAGGCATCTTTGAATCACCCAACTCAAATACAACTTTAGCTGGCGGCAAACCCATGGTTTTTGAAGCCAGTTCCGTCATTGAAGTTGCTGTTCCGGGGCCGCTATCACTTACCGCACATTCAATAGTTAAAATACCCTGGTCACTCAATTTTGCTGTAACCGTGGCTTTATCACGGTAGGCTCCAAAAGTTCCGGTACTAACCCCATAGCCTATTTTCCAGGCTCCATCATTCATTGAGCCAACAACTGGATTTCTTTTATTCCAGCCAATTTTATCAGCACCTACCTCGTAACATTCTCTTAAAAATTTGCTTGAAAAAGGAAGATTGCGTTCAGGATCGGTCTCGGCATAATTGCGCAATCTCAGCTCAAGGGGGTCCAGTTTTAATTTATACGCCAGTTCATCCATTGCAGACTCCAATGCCCATGATCCCGTTGCTTCACCCGGGCCTCTCATCCAGGTTGGCGTACTCAGGTCTACGGGTAGTATTTTATAACTCGTATTTACATTCGGGCAGGCATACATAAATTTCGACATGTTTACTACACCTTCTGTAAACGCTTCGTACCTGCTGGTTTCACCAATTGCTTCATGTGTAATGCCTGTTAGTTTACCATCCTTTGTTGCGCCAATTCCAATTTTTTGCCATGTATACGGGCGGTATCCCACCATTGTAAACATCTGATCGCGGCTTAACATTAATTTTAAGGGACGTTTGACCACACGAGCCCCGATAACTGCAGCAATGGAATGGGGCCAGGTACGTAAAGCAGAACCAAAGCCCCCACCTACAAATTTTGAAATGACCTGGACATTTTTCTCTTCCAGCTTAAATACATCCATAATGCTCTGCTGGGTTGATTTAACTCCCTGCGTTTTTTCGTACACGGTCACCTTTTCATCACCATCCCAAATGGCAATAATGCTGTGCAATTCCATGGGATTGTGTACTTCTCTTGCAAGCACATATTGAGCCTCTACACTTACCGCTGCATTTTTATATGCAAAGGCTTCGCCTCGTAAATAGGTTGGCTTATCCTGTTTTGGAGCAGCCGCCTGGGCCATATTTTTTTCAAGGTTGGTATTGAATGCTTCCTTTGAATATCGTGCTTTTACCAGTGAGGCCGCATACACAGCACGTTCCAGGGTATCTGCAATAACAAGCGCTATGGGTTGCCCGTTAAAATATATTTTACTGTCGTGAAATACCCGCAACGGTTGTTCGCCGGTTGGCTCTTTTGCAGGATCGGAACCGGTTTTATAACCCGGAACTTCAGGTGCATTAAGATGTGAAACTACTTTTATGACACCCGGTGCGGCTTCAGCTTTCTTAGTATCGAGTGCTTCAATTTTGCCCCTGGCAATTGTACTGGCAACCACAATACCATAGGTTAACTTATCAGGGGTGTATTCGGCTGAAAATTTAGCTGCGCCGGTTACTTTCAATCTGCCATCCACCCGGTCAAGACCTGCTTTGGGGTCAACATCTGCCATAAAATTTCCCATAAACTATTTTTTTAAAAGATGTATTTGCAATGGTGTAATTACAGTACACACCTGCCAGGGCCATGCAATTTTTAAAGCACATTTTCATTGTTGAAACAAATGCTTTTTTACTGTACTTTAAAGGTAAATACTACACTTCAAATTAAATGAAACGGGCTAAAGAATTGGAGAAGAATAGAAAATGGGAAAAACGATGGCTTATTCTTTAAAAGTATCAGGGTACATTAAAGGGATGATTACAATAGCCAGTCCTATGAGCAACCAAATAATGGGGATGATATAGCCGCCGATGTAATCGTTTACCAAAAATTTTGAAGGATCGTCGGGGTGTACCAAAAGTGAAAGTTTATTGCCTTTTTGATACAAAGGGCGGCTTGGGTTATCCTCGCCAGATATCATTTGGTGTATCTCGCCATTCTTATCTGTATATTCCACAATGGCGGCATAAAAGTACTTGTCGCCCATCAGGGCATCCTCCACTGTCTTAATATCTGTACCTACCACTACTGCGGGTACTTGATAATACTTCTGTACTTTTTTATAATAAACAACCAGCCGGTATATTGCCAGTGAAAGAATAACTGTTGATAAAAACCAAATGCCAATCATGTTATTGGATTATTGAAAACATTGCTGGATACCGGGCTTAAACGAAAATAATGTCCGGGTATTTTGCACAGGTAGTAGAGATACCCTTTAATGATGTGGCTAATTTGCAGTAAAAAGCGGGTGGATAAGAAATAAAAAATGGAGGCAGCGCCTCCTGATAAATTAGCTTCCCCTGTTTGCACCGGTTGACCTTACTTTTTTTGTAATACCTGCAGGCTTGGTGGCACCCTTTATAAACTTTGAACCTTTACCTGCTGAGGTGGCATTTTTTGCTGACTGACCGGTTGCTTTTTTGTTGTTGGTTGGTAAAGACATACTATGGAGTTTTTAATTGTAACAAATGTAATGAATTGACAAAAACTACTTTTGTTTTTTACGCATTTTCAGGTATGGTGTCAAACCTGATGAAGAAGCATATTTTAAATTAGATAAGAGGTTTTGCTAATCTTGTATAAAATTATTC
>JANPPB010000074.1:0-1915 GCA_031428295.1 Segetibacter sp.
ACCGTAAAATACTTGGCCTTGAGATTTTAAAAAAGCTGGAAGAAAAGGATAAAGGCTCCAGCCGCAAGGGTGCATTTTACTATGTGTTTGATAATGAGAAATACTATAAGCTGGATAGGGAAGCAGTAAAGTTTATATAGACTTCTGCATGTAGTGAACTATATAACAATTCAGAAAAAAAGGCTGGTAGTTACGGGCATGCATAACTATATTTTATGTTTCGTTAGAGCTTATGGAGAGATGTTTTACGACTTGTTGCTCTATCATATTTCGCATGAGTAAGAGGTATTCCCTTAAAATCAAACCATATATTTCAGGGGCAAGAATAGAATTGCCGTTCATAAAAAGTAATATACAAGCAACCTGTTTTTAATATAAGTTGTTTTACCAAAATTTAAAATCATGACTACACAACAAGTAGCAGATCGCTACATCCAACTTTCGAAAGAAAATAATTTTAATGCTATGTATGACGAGCTGTTTGCTGCGGATGCAAAAAATATTGAACCAGCTCATGCCGCCGCTTATGGTATGCAAAGTGTTGACGGTTTAGATGCTATTAAAAAGAAAGGCGAAGCATTTAACAGCCAGGTAGTAGAAATGCATGGTGGCTATTGTACCGACCCTGTTGTGGCAGGCGAATACTTTACGGTAGCAATGGGTATGGACGTTACCATGAAAGAAGCCGGCCGGACCAAAATGGATGAAATTGTAGTATACCATGTAAAGGATGGTAAAATTGCTAGCGAAGAATTTTTCTATTAGGCCTTTTTTAATCAAATGCCCCTCACCTCATTAACCAGGTAAGGGGCTTTTGATTTGTGTTTGTGTATAAAAACACCTGCCTACCATACTTGCTCCCAAATGCTATATCGCTTTCAATCGATTGCATTGAGCTTAACCTGCAAAGTTGCCCTATTTTATTAGTCTATTAATCCTATCAATTTGGTAGGCTAATCATTCTCCCCTAATTTTACCCATATTAGTTTCAATTTCAGGTAAAGCTTTTACTAAACAATGGACACTTCACTGCAACAGGTTTGCGATTTAAATGCCCGACTTAAAGGTGTTTCTATACCCGGGGCACTCGAATATTTTGCAGGGTTATATCCCGGTCAGGTAACCTTTTCAAGCAGTTTTAGCTTTGAAGATCAGGTAATTACCCATTACATTCTTTCCAGTAATTTACCAGTAACTATTTTTACGCTCGATACAGGAAGACTGTTTGCTGAAACCTATTCAGTTTGGAGCAGAACTAATGAGCGGTATAACACACAGGTAAAAGCATTCTATCCAAGATCTGAGCTGGTAGAAGAATTTGTAACGGAGAAAGGTCCAAATGGTTTTTACGAATCGGTTGACAACCGTAAGGGTTGCTGTTTTATAAGAAAGGTAGAGCCTTTAAGAAGGGCTTTGGCTGGTAATAAAGTTTGGATAACCGGTCTTAGGGCAGAACACTCTCCTGACCGCCACGACCTGGAGCAAGTGGAGTGGGATCCAACAAACGGCATCATTAAGTTTCATCCCATCCTTAACTGGAATACCGATGAAACGAAGGCATTCATTAAACAACATAACATTCCTTACAACATTTTACACGATCGCGGCTTTGTAAGCATTGGTTGCCAGCCTTGCACAAGAGCCATTCAACCAGGCGAAGATTTTAGGGCTGGCCGCTGGTGGTGGGAGGATAACAGCAAAAAGGAATGCGGGCTGCATGTACACCTGCAAAAAGATGCAGTGGAATTACAAGGAGAAGAACTACATAAAGTATAAATATTTAGTGGATTATGAGTAAGTACCATTTTGATTATTTAGATGAGTTAGAGTCGGAATCGATACATATTTTTAGAGAGGTGGCAGGCCAGTTTGAAAGACCCGCTTTATTATTTTCAGGTGGTAAGGATTCTATTAC
>JANPPB010000075.1:0-6883 GCA_031428295.1 Segetibacter sp.
CTGCAAATTGTTTACATAAAAATGTTTTTAAGGGTTGAAAGACTAGCTGGCTAACAACATGAGGCCGCATTAATAAACATCAACACCAACGGGGTGAAACTGGTATCGGCTAAAAGTAGTTTTTGGGTGAGAAGAGGCAAGCAGGATAACAAACGGTAGCATCATCAATCAACATCAACACAAACGGGGCCAAACAAGTATCGGCTAAAAGTGTTGTTTTGAGTGGAAACTCAAGCTGGCTAAGACAAGGTGGCTGCATCAATAAACATCAACACAAACGGGGTAAAACTTGTATCGGCATTAGCTGTTGCTGAAAGAAAACTGTGAAGTGGAAATTTTTAGTTCTGCTTCATCGTTCATTTGCACACCCACTCTTACGGCTTTCAAGCCCGATATTCCCTGTACATTTTCAAGGTCAAGCACTTCCAAAGTATCAGTTAACTGACTTTTGCTTTGCAGGTATTGTATGTGATGCAGGTACTCTTGTATCTCTGATGTATTTGAGTACACCAACGCAATTTTACCTGGTTGGGTCAATCGCTCCATCGATCCTTTAATACGCACTTTATCTATTCGTTTCTTCAAAATTTCGTAGCGAATGTTGTATGCACCCTCTACATCAAAACGCCTTTCATCTCTCCTAAAAGTGATGTCGATAGCATTGCCATGCACCAGTATTAATTGGGTGGTCTGCAAGCCTAATGGCAGCTTTTGACAAATGGAATGGTTCATACGGGTTATGTGCGCCATAGAGCTTATTTGCCAGGCCCGCAGGTTGCGCAGGTAAATGGCATTAAACGGTTTATCGGGTGCAATTGAGTTGCCGATGTAAATGTTGTATTCCACGCCATCGGTTCTGTATTTTTCAAAATAAAACGGATATACTGCCTGTAGTGTAATAATCTCTTTTTCAAAATACTCCATCATCTTTTTATTAATGGTCAGTACACTCTCTTCGTAATCACGGTGATTTTTATGAAAGTCGCCGGTAGCCAGAGCCGTCTTCAATATGTAATCATCCACCATCTCCTTTAACTCGCTATCACTTTCGGCAATATGTTGAAACAAAACGTACACTTCCTTCTCAAAAAACTCCGTCATATTTAATTCGTCCTGGCTGGTTACCAGGTCGGTTATCGACTCCAAAAAATGTTCGCACTTGTATGTAATGCTTTCAATAAGTGGCAACGTAACTTTAGCCGTAGCTTTTTGAAGTATGCAACGTGTTTGTCGTAATTGGTTAAGGCAATCGTTCTTTGATGCCCTGTTTCTTTCTATAGATGAATCCCTGATGTCTACCGCAGCATATAAAGGGTATACATTTTCGAACACGATATTTTTAATGGCCTTATTGTCGCTCTTATTATTTTGCTCCTGAAAATATTGCCAGGCTACTTCATTAAATTTCCATTCAACTGAGGGTTGTAACGGCGTAAACTTTTCTTTTACCAGGCGCTCAATCCGGGCATTAAACATCTCCAGCATGTAATTGATCAACTCGGTGATTAATGGCAAAGCCGGCCGCAGGCAATTTACAATGGATTGATTGATCCAGTAATCTTCAGGCGAGCCCATTTCGAACACGCCAATTAATCCTGCCCTGGATTTTATAGGATGTACCAGTAAGCTTTTGATGTTGCTTTCCTGTAAGCCCCGCAGGTATGGCTTCGATTGAACCATCTCATCGTTTATTGAAGAAAAAATGGTTGGCAGGGATGATGCAGATAATTGATCGTAAACCTTACTAATGGACAAACCATTTTCAAGGCCCTTTTCTTCGTTGGCAATACCCACACACCTGGTAATAAAAGAACGGTCGTACACCACTTTGCCATTTATTTTAAAGAAGGGGGTAATGCCAATTTTTATTCTTGAGTCATTCACCAGTTCACCAATAGCCGTTTCAACATTCTGTAAGGTTTGTTCCATTACATCGGTATGCATATTTAATACCGCACTTTTCAACTGGTTGATCGCCATCTCCTCACTAATGTCCTCGGCCATAAGCATACAAAAACCTTCAAGCCTAAAACTTTGAGAGGGAAACGTTGCAAACTGTTCCATAAACTCCTGATCATCCACCCGTAACAGGTGTATCCACTCCTCTTTAAATTCCGGTGGTTGTTCACTGGTGTGTACATCAACAAACCGGCTATCAATATGTATTTGAAAATGACGCAGCGTATGGTTCTCCTTGTTATTAACCTGCTTAGTCATCTTGATGTTCACATCAGTTTTAAACTGGTAGCATTGCTCCAAAACAATTCTTACAAAATAGCGCAGGTTGGCAACAGCATCGTCAACGGTATTAAACTCAATATTCTCATCAATAAAGGTGTCTTTAAACTTTTTGGTATAATAGAACAGGCTGCTGGGTTGCAAAAAGGCAAGGGCCATGGGTACTTCATCGGAGTTAACTGATAAAGGCAATAACGACATTCTTAATAACTGCACAAGTTCGTCGTGCTCTTCCAATTTTGTGTAATCTGTAAAGGGAACGAGCAGTTTAGGATGTTGCTCAAATTTTTTTACCAGGTATCGATAGAATTTTACTCTGATGTCAATCGAATTATCCTGCTTCTGCTTCAAAAATCGTATGAAGGGAGCAAAAGAATTATCGAACCTGAAATATTGTGCTGAAAGTGCTTCTGCCCCTACCTGGCTATAAATCTTCATGGCATTTAATTTTATTAGATGCATTCAACCGTTAACCAATCACCCTGGCAAACGCATTAAACTGTATTAAGCCCAAAGGCTTACATATACATAGCCACCGGTGGAACCGGTGGATAAATATTACCATCTTTTTCCCTGCAAGACTGAAGGGCTTAAATATGTTGCATGTATTTGCCAAATTCACCCCTTTGTAATCTATTATTCAACCCTATTCGGGGTTGGGGTATCATGATTTGCATTTCTATTCATGGGTTGCACCCATGGCTATTTTAATTTAAACCCCTTCAGGCTTATTTAAACCGCTCTAACATTTAATGCATTTGCCCCGACCCATAACCCTGGCAAACTGCACCTCTAACAATGGTTCCTTTAAAAATTAATTGCAATTGACTTGCAGCAAAAAATAGAATAAGTTGCTAAATTATAACGGCTTTATAAAGATACCAAGCCTTGGGTATAAGTGAAGGATAGCCTAAATAGCAGGCAGTAAGGTAATATTAATGGAACCCGGAAGCAATTAACCGGGTTTCGAAATACTGTCTACCAGCTTTTCGGATACCGATGGCTTGCGCTTTCGTGGCCATATTTGTCCTTTATGTCGGGTTGGAACAGTATCGCCCAATAGTTTACCCCAGGGCTTTAAATCATCCACCCTATCGAAAATAATTTTTAATATAGCTACAAAGGGAATGGAGAGAAACATACCCGACACGCCCCACAATGCACCACCTAATAAAACTACCACAATAGAAATGAGGGCATTTATTTGAACTTTTGAGGACACGATCCTGGGTATTAAAAAGTTGTTATCAATAAACTGGATGATTGCATAAGCTATTAAAACACCCACTTGTGTTGAATACCCCTCTTTGGTTACTGTTGCCATTAAAACCGGCAGCGCTATGGCAATAATGCCACCAATGTAGGGCAACATATTTAATAGGGCTCCTATTACTCCCAATAAAATAGCGTACGGCACTCCCAATATTAGCAATGCGGTAGAGTTTAAAATGGCAACAATCAATGCTTCTAACAGCAAGCCTACCATATAACTTTGAATGGCACTTTTAGTTTGGGTAAGTATCTCTGCCACCTTTTTAGAATTTTCTTCGGCAAAAACTTCATACAAAAAATTAAGAATTAAGGTTTTGTAAAAAAGCAGTAAAAAAATATATACCGGCACTATAAAAACTACGGTTAATGTACCCAGTGCAGTACCGATTGTTTGGCCCACCAACGACTTACTACTGTCGAGAGCTTCGTTTATCAATTGCACTTGCTTATTAATGGCCATACCAAACTTAGCCTGTACCCACTGTTGTAAGCCTGAAAGTATGCTGCTGAACTTTTGCTTAAGCAAACCAAAATTTTCGCCAAAACCCACAATTTGCGACGATAAAAAATACAGGATACCACCAAACGCCGCAAGCGCTATGATCATAGCAAGCGAAATACTCAACGGCTTTTTAAGTCCGTATTGATTGAACCTGTTTACCAGGGGATTTAATAACACAGCTATTATGAGTGAAAAAGCAAAGGGAACGAGTAAATCTCTAAGCGTTAATAAAATAAAGGTGGTAATTACCAGGCCCAATAAAACTACTGTACTCTTAAAATAAAAAGGGTATTGTTTTTCCTGCATTGTGCAAAGGTTAAAACATTGAGGTTTATAAAAAACATGCCATCAAAGGTGACTGTCAAATTTACAATAATGAAACCTGGATTTTACTGGTCTGCAAACATTGAAGAAATCTTACTGATTTGGAGCTACGTCTACGCCAAACATAAAACCTCCAACAATTAATATATAAAATAATACTTGTTTATAAAAACGATAGTTTGCTATAAATATCAACAAGTATGTTCTATTTTGATTAAAAAAACTGCTATGCTGTTTAAAAACTTTTTATTAGTTATTGCTTTGGCAAATTTTCAGATTGCCGTGGCGCAAAATAATTTTGTTGAAATTACTGTTGCGGATACTGCCATTATAAATGCCAATGAATTCATGGTTAATGTATATTTTAACCCAGAGAAATACACCGAACCGACAGATACTTTAGATTCCAGAGATCCTAATACCTACACAAAAAGGCAGGCACGGTTAGAGATAAAGCGAAAAGAAATTAATTTGCTGATTAGGGAGAAACTTAGCCAAGCAGGTTTTTATCCGGTAGTTGCCGGTATTAACGAACTGCTGGATGAAGACTATAAGGAAACGGCGAAGTTTTATGTTCATAATATAGACTCATTGAAGGCTTTTAATAATATCATTCGCCAAATCACCATGGCACGTGCTTCTCTGTATTATGTAAAATCCGATAAAGAAGAGGATGAATACAATAGCCTTTACAAAAAATTAATTGTAAAAGCATTAAAGAGGGCAAAATATATAGCAGCAATGCAGGGTAAGCAAATAGGAACTATTATGTCGGTAACTGACAGCCGAAATAATTTTGTTGGATGGGAATATTACAATAATTCAAACGGTACTGTAAAATATAATACCATTGAGATAGAAGGTATTCGTGTTATTGGATCTTATCGAATACAAAACACCATTACTGTGCGGTATAGCTGGAGGTAAGGTGTGTACTTGATTTTTATGGAATAGATTCCTTAGCCAGTTGTAAGCCCACTTGCCACAATTTTATTACTTATCATGGCTTACCTCAGAATGAAACACCTGCCCGTTCTGAAGCAGGTTTTATATCTATTTTGTTTAAGATAAAACTTACAGGAGATGCTAAAATACTATCAATAGGACGGCTTACTGTAACTGAACAACATTACCTGGTAAAGGCAAAACCCTGGCTGATTAAATAAGATATTTCTCTCTCCACAAATATGTTAGTTAATTATTGGTGCACCCCATCGTTCGTAAATCATATAGTTTACACACCCATTCAAGTGGCCAAAAATAATTTTTTAAAAAGTCTCTCCTACCCCTTTTTCTTCTTTTTTTTACTAAACAAAAGTGCCAGAGCACAAAACCCAAATATTGCCAAAAGGAGTAAAACAATCCTTTGAAATGAAAAAACAATTGAAGGCATGATTGATATTTTGGGATCGAAGGTTTGGTCGTCCCCGCCCCCTTCAGGTGACCATTTTATGTAATAGTTGTATTCGGAATATGGAGGTGCAGTATTACTGATAACCGCTTTCCACTTTGAAGCTGAACCATTGGGATGAGGTGGTGTGGAAAATATGTTGGTACTTGGGGGATATGGTGGCGATGGGCTCATTTCAATTTCTACAATTGATGCTACACCGCAGCCACTTGCCAAACGCCAGTTTATGGTCTCCCTTTTTTTTGCACGAACATGATTGGCAGGTAATAATATAAGCTCACCTGTTTGAGGATTGCTGGCGGTAATTGTAATTGTTGCCATCTTAATTTTTTTATAGAATGATAAATGTTATGATCATTCCAAAATATATAAAAACAGGCTAAGATGAAAGTAGTTTAGGGAGTAATTTTTATTTGATTTAAGTGGAAAGCTATCTTTTGAGGAAAGGATTACTTAAACAGCTTGTTTGGTGGCGTGTACTATAGTAGTATTTACAACTGTGCCCCTTGTTTCATGTTGCCTGTAATTCCAGCAACCCTACCTTTCTAAGTACTCCACTTCCCTAAAAAATACATCTATCATTTGTCACTAAATAATTCATACCTTAAAATCCAAAACTTATAACGATGCCAGAAGAAAAATTAAATCCGCCTGAAGCTAATTCACGCAGAGGTTTTATTAAAAACACTGCCCTCAGCGCAGCAGGTTTTATGATTGTTCCCCGACACGTACTGGGAGGTAAGGGTTTTATTGCGCCCAGCGACCGGCTGTCTATTGCAAGTGTTGGAGTAGGCGGTAAAGGCCAGTCCGATATTAATAGCTTCTTTAAATCCGGCAAGGCAGACATCGCCTTTCTTTGCGATGTTGATGACCGCAGGGCGGAAGCCACCGTGAAAGCTTTTCCAAAAGCCAAATATTATAAAGACTGGCGTGAGATGTTTGATAAAGAATCGAAAAGCTTTGATGCCGTATCCGTATCTACCCCCGATCATACACATGCCGTTGTTGCTATGGCAGCCATGCAAAGAGGAAAGCATGTGTATGTACAAAAACCAATGACACATGATATATGGGAAGCACGTAAGCTAACCGAAGCAGCAGAGAAATATAAAGTGGTTACACAAATGGGAAACCAG
>JANPPB010000076.1:0-10691 GCA_031428295.1 Segetibacter sp.
CCTGCCTGCGGAAGCGAAACGGTAAACACAGAACCTTTGCCCTGCTCGCTTTTTACTGACAATGACCCATTATTTTTTCTAAGAAATTGTTTGCTTAACATCAATCCAAGCCCTGAGCCTGTTTCTCCGGCAGTTCCCTTAACACTTCCCTTTTTTGTATCGTCGAAGAGCTTGTGTTTTTGCTCGGCCGACATACCAGTACCGGTATCGCGAATGTGAATCTGATTATTAGCGGTATCAGACGAAGCCCATAACTCAACCACACCATTTTTGTGGGTAAATTTTAAGGCATTACTAACCAGGTTACGCAAAATAAATTCAACATGATTTTTATCAGCCCAAATTTTTATCGGCTCGTTTACATGATTGATCAATTGAATGGATTTATTATCAGCAGACTGCTGCAAAAACCTGCACACCCTTTGAGCAATTTCCTGTACGTCCACCTCTTTGGTTTCGGTGGTGTTTTCCTGTATTTGGTTCATACCCCAAACCAGCATGTTATCCATAGTTTCCAGTGCAGAACTGGTGCTAAAACGCAATCTTTCAAACAACATGCTCACCTCTTCTTTACTTAAAAAATGGTCTTCACTTAACAACTGAAGCAGGCCCAGAATGTTGGCCATTGGCGACCGTAAATCATGGCTGATAATGGAGAAGAATTTATCTTTCACCAGGTTTAGTTCCTCCAGTTCTTTCTTCTGCTTTTCAAGTATGATCTTTTTATTTCTTTGCTGTTTTATACTGTAACCCAAAGCAATCAGCGAAAGCACCACCACCGAAAAGCCGATGATAAACAGGTTACGTTGATGTGTTTTATCAAGATTATCTTGTTGGAGTTCTGCTATCTCTGCTTCTTTCTTTTCAAGTTCGTAGATTGCACGAACCTTTTGAATACTAATGTTCTTCTCCGTATTATATATGTTGTCTTTCAGGGCTAATATCTCATCAATATATTCTATAGCAAGTTCATAATTCTTATCTGCCCTGGCTATAGCCATCAATGCATTGTAGTTAATCTGGAGTAAATTTTTATCGCCAAGGTCTAATGCGTATTGGTTACTCAATTTTATGTATTGGCTTGCGTTTATAAAGTCTTTATTCAGGTAGTACAATTCTCCAATACCATCGTAGGTTTTTGCAATAGCTGCTTTATCGTTCAATTTGGTAAAATACGACAGGGCATTTTTGTAAGCATAGTGTGCAGAATCAAAGTTGTTTACGTTGCCATACGCTTTACCCAGGTTAAAGTTAGCCTCACCTACTTCAGGTAATAACCCCGATATTAATGCCAGGTTTTTGGCACGTGTTGCAGCTTGTAATGCTTTGTCATAATTCCCCATGTGGTCATACTCTTTGCAAAGCAAATTGTATGCATTTATAGTAATGGTTCTGTCTGATGAAAATGACGAAACATCTACGGCTTTTTGAAAGTTTATAATTGCTTTTTCTGTTTCATTTACTTTAGAGTGAACCTTACCTATCTCTAAATAAGAGGTGGCCATGCCAGGTTTGATGTTAGCTTTTGTATAGGTGCTTAGCGCTAATTGCAGGTATCGTAAGGCACGCGAATAATTGTCTTGCTTATCAAAAGTTTTAGCTAACTCAATGTAAACACGTCCTACTCCGTCAAAATTATTTTGGCGGGTATACTTATGCTGTGCCTCCAGGTTGTAGTCGTATGCTTTATCGTATTGGCCTGTGATAGTGCAAATTTTAGCCTGCAAGAGCCGTGCATCTGCCTGGTATAAAGGGTAATTTAGAGTAGAAGCTAATTCGTATGAATTGTTAGCATAAGCAAGGGCAGAGTCGATATTCAATTTCAGCCAGGCATTGCTGATCTGCATGCAAATTTTTACTTTATTCGAATCTACAAAAGTTGTTGACTTTAATATTCTTTTCATGCTGTCGATTGCATAAGTCTGTGCTAATGCATATATCGAAATCAACAGACCACTGAAAAGTAAGGCAGCTTTTTTCATTAAAGTATTGGATAAATTTATTTTCAACACTATAACGAAACGGAATTCTGATTTGATATGCCATTTGTAAAATTGAATGGCTTAAAACTTGTTTTTTTCCAAAGTTTCTATTTGTGGGAGTTCTCCATAAAATGGAAGTGGCTTTAAGGTCGCCGGAAGTAATACACTATCAGTCATTTTTTGCAAATCGCTGGCTTACCACTGCCTCCTTAAAACCAGGTTGGTAAACATAAAAGCCTTCCCCAGACTTTACTCCTTTGTATCCTGCTGTAACCATATTAACCAGTAACGGACAAGGGGCATATTTGGGATTGCCAAACCCATTGTGCAAAACATGTAAGATACTCAGGCAAACATCCAGTCCTATAAAGTCAGCCAGTTGCAATGGGCCCATGGGGTGGGCCATGCCCAATTTCATTACCGTATCAATTTCTTCAACATTTGCTACCCCCTCGTATAAACTAAATATGGCCTCATTAATCATAGGCATCAATATTCTGTTTGCAATAAAGCCGGGGTAATCGTTTACAACGCAGGCAATTTTCCCCACAGCTTTTGCTAACTCACTAATTGTGGTACTTACCTCTTTTGATGTAGCATATCCGTTTATAATTTCAACCAGTTTCATTACCGGAACGGGGTTCATAAAGTGCATACCGATTACCTGCTGTGGTCGGCTGGTGACCGAGGCTATTTTAGTAATGGAGATGGATGAAGTGTTAGTTGCAAGAATGCAATCCTTGGTGCAAAACTCGTCCAATTGTTTAAATATGGACAGCTTCAACTCAATATTTTCAGTTGCTGCTTCTATCACCAGTTCTGCATCTTGCACACCTTGCTGTAGCTGCTGGTTAGTAGTTAAATTTGAGAGGGTTGATAGCTTTTGTTCGGCGGTAATGGTTCCCTTTGTTATCATCCTGTCCAGGTTTTTGCCGATGGTTGCTACCGCGTTGTCCAATTGCTGCTTGTTTACATCAATCAATGTTACAGAAAATCCATTTTGAGCAAATACATGAGCAATGCCATTACCCATTGTTCCGGCACCAATAACAGCAATCGTTTTCATGATGATACATTTTAAAATAAAGGGCAAATATAAAGACCGTATAAAACTTTAGGGGTGGGTTATTAAGATTAAAAATTCAGCGGTTGCAAAATGCCGATTTGTTCATTCTTCGAGACGGGTATTGCCGATGTGCAGTAAATAACGAACGTCCGTAGCTAACAAACTTATGTTGATGATTTAATAAAAAGCACGAGTTATTAAGTAAAGTCAAATGTATAACGTCAAGCTGGGTAGAAAGCCAAATTGGAATACAGAAGCGGAAACTCTGGTTACGTCTGCCTGCATATTTGCAAAACTCTCAATGTACTCATATCATTATCTCTGTCGAACTGAAGCTTTTTTAGATGTGTCAAAGGTTTTCGATGCATTGGCAAGCAACACTCTTTTGCAAGGGTTTGTCGTATTTCGTTGGTTGGTGTCGCCCTTGTAAATGTGTGTGTGGCTTATGTCAAGCAATAGTTTTTCAAAAATTAGGATAAATGTGAAAGCATTTTAATTATCACAATAAACCACATAATTTACGTTATGTAAAGAGGTGTGGGTTTTAGTAGTATCACTTTTGAAAATATAATTAATTACCTCTGCACTCGCAATATGTTAAAACCAGAGTTTCAATATTATTTAGACAATCAAGATGAGCTTGTTAAGAAGCATCTTAATAACTTTTTGGTAATAAAAGACCAAAAAGTTGTTGCCGTATATGATACTAAACAAAAGGCATACGATGAATCTTCATCAAAGTATGATTTAGGCACTTTTTTAATACAACACTGTTTACCTGGTTCGCTTAGTCATACACAAACATTCCATTCTCAGGTGATTTTTAGCCCGGTTGCATTATAATTGCATAATGCAACCTTCTGCTTTTACCATTAAATCAAATGCCGGCATTCTTAATCAATTAACAACATTGGTAGATATTGTAGTGCCAAATAGTAAAACTGCTTTTCAGGTCAAAGCAATATGGGATACCGGTGCTACAGCTACAGTCGATAACCGACAATGTGGTAAAAGCATTAGGGTTAGTGCCAACGGGCATGTCTCATGTTAATACGGCTAATGGTTTAGCTATTCAGAATACTTACATTGTTGATGTTGTTTTACCCAATGGTTTAAGAGTAACAGATGTCACCGTAACAGGAGCGACAGCATTAAGTGGTGGTTGTGAAGTGTTGATTGGGATGGATATAATCACGTTAGGAGATTTATCAATTACTCATTATAAAGGGTCAACCTGCATGTCTTTTCGTATTCCTTCACTTCACGAAGTAGACTACGTTAAGAGTTTAGACTTTAAATTAACTCCAAATATTCCAGCAGGAAAACAAGGAAGCAATATTACTCCCAAAAATAAAAAGAGAAGATAATCTTATTGTATTTAGTATTATCCTGATAAGTTTTCATTTGGTCGCCCATGAAAGATTTTAGTTCTTTTGTAGGTTAGCTTTGTGTCAAGGTTTTGTAAGCCTGCAAATGTGCTAAAATGAGTCAAGTCAAGAATTCAAGCAGAATTAAAAAAGATTTGAAAGAATGTCCCTGAAAATTAACCTTACTGCTCAATAGCGTATTGTCCGCTGGCAGGTGCGTATACCAAAACATGCGTAGGAACAAATCATTTTAGTTGAAACTATGCATGAATTTCTTCTCCAAGTCAAACTCAATCAATCGTAAAAGTAGTTTTCTTTGCTTCTTAAAATCTAACTCTTGTACCGTACAGCTTCAGTATTGTTCTTTATATGCTTTGGCATTTACATTCTCTTTTCGCGACAGCCGGATTACTTTTCTTCGGATACCGCTACTGGCATTATTCAAAATTCTAAAACGCTGGACACTTCCATTTTAAAGCAATACCATATTGTATCGGGCGATTACCCGGTTGTAAAATATGCTGTGGGCAATCAGGTTTATTATCTGAACGGGAAAAATAACCGGTTAGTAAAAGTTGGACTTAGGGAAAGTAAAGTGCAGGTAATATTTGATGCAGATTATCCTGAAAAGGCGGCTATTTACAAATGGCTTGGGTACTGGATTGTACTGGATGAGGTGGTGATATTCGTAGTTGCTTATTTACTATTGTTCGGAATTGCAATTGCTGTAACAGGCAAAAACCCTGGCGAAACAGGAATGGATACTGACCTTCACACGCAAATGAAATACAACTAAATTCAACCAATGTATGCGAACTGTTTTATTGCTGATAGCCTCCAATATATTCATGACTTTTGCCTGGTACTAGCATTAAAAAAAAGGAATTGCTTTGTGGAAAGCAATATTGATCAGTTGGTTTATTGCTTTGTTTGAATATTGCCTGACGGCACCCGCCAACCATATTGGCTTTACCAGCAGATGGAATGGATGTCAACTTAAAATTGTTCAGGAGATTATCACGCTTGTCATTTTTAATTTTCCTGCGGTTTGGTATTTAAAAGAACCCATTCATTGGAAGTACCTCATCAGCTTCGCTGTTATTTTGGCCGCAGTGTATTTTGCTTTTAAAAAAATAAGGGTATTCCAAACTACCGGAATACCCTACCTAAACTATACTACTAAAAAACCAACTACTACCACAACAACTATGAACCTTTATCAAAAAAATTTCATGGACGTACATAGGACGCTAATTGATTACAGTAGTTTAATGGTGGTAGAATCATCGGGAGTCCTTTAACTTCTTATTCACTCATTCATATCATGGGCATATCCTCAATTTGATAAGTTAAGTATAGCCAGCTTGCCTTTTTCTCCCGCAAAAAATACCTGCTTTTTATTTGGACTTACCATGCAAACATTAAAGCCTTCCTTACTTATATCAAGCCATTCCTTGCCGCCATTTTGAGATAGATCAATGCCGTTTGTTCCGCAGGCCACTATTCTTTTATCATCAATTAATTGAATGCAACTTCTATAACCAAATGGTGGTGCCACTGAGGCTGAACCCCATTTTTTGCCTGCATCCGTAGTGTAATAAAAGTTGTCGTACTGGTTTCCGGGTTCTTTATAATCGCCCCCTATACAGTAATACTTATTCAATTTATCGGTTGCCACCGAAAAGGTACCGGTGCTGGCAATGCCCTGGTTAATGGGTATGTTAACCATTTTGTTTGGCTTGCCGGGCCTACCCATCATAAACAGGTTTGATATAGTACCACCCGTTACAAAAGCATATTCAAAATCAGGATGATTTAGGAAAGAAATGTTGGTGCCACTGGCTGAAAAAATGGCTTCATTATCATTGGCAGGAGGCAACTGATATAAGGGTACCGGAGCCCAGGTGTCGCCTCCATCAAACGTGCGTATAATGAAGAATAGTTTTTTACCTGCACCTCCAATCGACAACGGATCCCCTATGCAAATGCCTTCCTGTCCTTTAAAATCCATGGCATCTAAAAACATTCCATCCTGTTCTTTGGTAAATGTAGTTTTCCATGTTTTGCCGCCATCCTTAGTCTTTAAAATATATGCCGGGTTGTCAACGGCCATAATAACTGCATTCAAACTATCAAAGGCGTGTATATCTCTAAAGTCTTTTTTTTCAAAGCCGGGCACTACCATCCATTGCCATGTTTTGCCCTGGTCTACCGAACGACCTACTGCTCCGTTACTGCCACTGACCCAGATGATATTTTCGCTGGCAATGCTCATACCCCGGATGCTGGTATTGGTTCCCAAGCTCAATTGTGTTATGGACATTTTTTGCTTTTGTCCAGATGTTAGCATGGGAAGCAAGAGATATAGGATGGAGATGAATTTCATGTTTGTGGAGCTATTGACGTGGATGTACCTGATTGGTTATGCTTTTCAAATGTAGGGGTTCTGATTAATGTGTTCCTTTGAAAGCCGGATGAAATTGCTGCAAAGTGCTTCTTAAAAAATCCCGGTCGAGGTGTGTGTAAATTTCAGTTGTGGTAATACTTTCGTGGCCCAACATTTCCTGTACAGCTCTTAAATCGGCACCGCCTTCCACCAAATGGGTTGCGAAAGAATGGCGAAAGGTGTGTGGGCTGATGTTTTTATTGATGCCGGCTTTTTTTGCCAGGTCTTTAATGATGTAGAAGATCATCACCCGCGACAGGTACTTGCCGTTTTTGTTCAGAAACAAATAATCCTCAAAATCTTTTTTGATGGGTTGGTGTAGCCGGATGGTATCCTTGTAAATCCTAATGAATTTTATTGCCTCGCTTCCAATTGGCACCAGGCGCTCTTTATCCCCTTTGCCAATTACTCTTATAAAATCTACATCAAGATAAAGGCAACTGATCTTCAGGTTCACTACTTCGCTCACCCTCAGGCCACAGCTATACATGGTTTCCAGGATTGCCTTGTTACGACCACCTTCCGGTTTGCTTAGGTCAATGTTACCAATCATCGCTGTTATCTCTTCAAAACTTAAAACATCGGGCAACGACCGTTTTAATTTGGGTGCTTCCAATAAAGCGGTGGGATCGCTTTTTACAATCTCTTCCGTCAGGCAATATTTATAAAAACCTTTAATGCCCGAAATAATCCGGGCTTGCGAACTGGGTGTCATGCCCAACGCTCCAATAAACTGTATAAATTTTTGCAGGTCTTTTAAATCAACTGCAGCCGGGTCTTTTGTCTCGCCTTTTGCCAGCAAAAATTCAGTAAGCTTTGTAACATCCCGCAGATAAGCTTCAACGGAGTGATCGCTTAAAGATTTCTCGAGTTGCAGGTAAGCTTTGAATCCTTTTTTATATGCAAGCCACATTGGGAGATAAGTAAAAAGTAAAAAGTAAAAAGTAAAAAGTAAAAATAGGGGAGTGGTAGTTATGGGCCTTCAATGTTGTTAATGCAGCATTCCGGAGTATGAGTTGATATGAATATTGTTTTTTTTAAAGTAAAACCTAAGACGTAAAATGAAAGCTATAATAGGTTGGGTTCATGGGCGGCTGACAACTTTGTTTATTCAAATTTTTTTTGAAGCCAGCGTAGGTAAAGCTATTAAACATTGTTGTGGCTCCCCCGTCAGCACTGCGGAGTAACACCTTTAAGTGACGGTAATGCTTTTAGGCATTTTTACTTTTTACTTTTGAATTTATCACAAGTACACATCCTGGTTAAACCAATATTCAATTTCGCCGGGTTTAAATAAAATTGCCAACACATCAAATTGTATCCATTTCCATCCTTTGTGTATCATCATGTATCGCTCCGCCGCATCCTTTAGGTTTTGCATTTTCTTTTTGGTAATGCTTTCTTCGGGATTACCAAACTTTGTACTGCTACGTGTTTTCACTTCTACAAAATGCAATGTATCACCTTTAACTGCAATAATGTCTACTTCAAGATGAACATACCGCCAATTGATTTCGCGAATTGTAAATCCATTTTTTACCAGCCAGTTGACTGCCAGTTTTTCTCCGCTATTGCCGGTTTCGTTGTGTTGTGCCATTTTTTTATATTTTCACCTGACCTATAAAAATTTGCATGGAAACTACAAAAGGAATTTTTAAGCTCACAGGAAAAATACAACATTATGCCTGGGGAGGATCAGCATACATACCACAATTGCTTGGTATTGAAAATAGCGGTCATAAGCAGTTTGCTGAGTATTGGATGGGGGCCCACCCAAGTGCGCCATCAACCATAAGAGTTGGTAACAATACTGTTTCGTTGTTTGATTATATACAACAACACCCCATTGAAACTTTGGGCAAAGAGGTAAACGACAAATTTCATGAGCTGCCTTACCTCTTTAAAATTCTGGATGTAAAAGATATGTTGAGCATACAGGTTCATCCTACAAAGGTTGAAGCAGCAAAGGGTTATGATAGCGAGGAAGCTGCGGGTATTCCATTAAATGCTTCGCATAGAAATTACAAAGACCGTAATCACAAGCCAGAGGTGATGGTTGCCCTCAGCGACTTTTGGCTGTTACATGGCTTTAAGGTAGAAAGCGAATTGAAGCAGGTCTTACACAATGTGAAGGAGTTTAATTTTTTGCTGCCTGTTTTTGAAGCTGAAGACTATTATGGACTGTACAAAAAGGTGATGGAATTAACCCAGGGGGAAGTTGACAGAATTTTACAGCCTTTGGTTACCAGGATAGTGGATGCACAACCAACTGATAAAAAATTGCCTGAGTTTTGGGTGGCTAAAGTGTTTGAGCAAAATGCTTCTCTCGCCAATATCGACAGGGGTATTTTTTCCATCTTCTTTTTTAATATAGTTGAAGTAAAACCCGGCGAAGCAGTTTACCAGGGCGCCGGCGTGCCGCATGCTTATTTGTACGGGCAAAATGTGGAGCTGATGGCCAACAGCGACAATGTTTTGAGAGGCGGCCTTACACCAAAACATGTTGATGTGCCTGAGTTGTTGAAACACACTAGGTTTAAAGGTATCGTACCCAATGTTTTAAAGGGTCATAAGCTTGCCTCAGGCGAAGAAAATTTTGATTGCCCTGCTGAAGATTTTGGAGTGAGTGCCATTCATCTGCAAGCCGGCCAATCTTATACAGGTAAAAGCCAATCGGCAGAAATTTTTATTGCTATTTATGGAGACTTGTCAATTAATGAATTAAATATAAAAAAGGGAGAATCGTTTATTGTACTTGCTGATGTTGACTTTTCGATAAAAGCATTAAACGACAGTTTGTTGTATAAGGCATTTGTACCTGTTAAAGCATAAAATTAATTGTTGATTTTTATGTTTGGGCTTACTCGTTTTTTCAGCTAAATTTGCCTTCCTAAGTTTATATAAAATGAACAAAACGAATAAAACTTTATTTTATGCTGCAGCTACCATGATATTGTTTGCAGCACTTACCCGTTTATTTCCTCATTATCCAAATTTTACGGCCATTGGTGCCATTGCAGTTTTTGGAGGATCAGTAATTAAGGATCGGAAGATGGCTTTTATCCTTCCCCTTACAGCGTTAATCTTATCAGATATTTTCCTTGAGTTGTTTACCCCTATTAAAGGTTTTTACGGTATGGGTCAGCTTTTTGTTTATGGAGCTTTTGTACTTATAACCTGGTTAGCCGGGTTCATGGGTAAACGTTCTGTTGCAAATGTTGCCTTTGCAGCGGTGTGGAGTGGCTTAATTTTCTTTATTATATCAAACTTTGGTGTTTGGTTGTTGAGCGGTTCTTTTTATCCAAAAACATTGGGTGGTTTAATGGCTTGTTACTGGGCTGCTATTCCATTTTACCAGGGCCATGTAATGGGTAGTTTTCTATTAAATGGTATTATTGGCGACTTGTTTTTTACAGCACTCCTTTTTGGAATTTACGGCATTATTGAAAATAAAATAGCTGCACAAAACCTGCAGACACAAAAATTATAAGAGCTAATAAATGGTATAAAAAAAGTGCGGTAATCCGCACTTTTTTTATAGAAAAAACTTTAGGCAAACCTATTGTGTTTATTGTTTTATAAACTTCATTGAAGCAGAGTTCATACAGTAACGCAGCCCGGTAGGTTTGGGGCCATCGTTAAATACATGACCAAGATGCGATCCGCAACGGCTGCAATGCACTTCATCCCGCGACATACCATAAGCATTATCGGTTGATACTTCTACATTTTTCTTATTGATGGGTTGATAAAAACTTGGCCAGCCGGTACCGCTTTCAAACTTGGTTTCGCTGGTAAACAATTCCTGTCCGCATCCAACGCATATGTAG
>JANPPB010000077.1:0-2770 GCA_031428295.1 Segetibacter sp.
TGCTTTTAAACCCTTTTGGTTACTCAACCTACAGGGGATCGTAAATGAAGATTACCGGGCAATCAGGTATATCGTTTTTTATGTGAGGACCACCTTATAATGAAGACCGCGTTATTAAGCATTTGCCCACAGCTATTTGTACAATGCAGTAAATATCAACAGTTATATTATTTGCTCAACTCTTTTATATAGATGGTAATCTGGTGTGGAGCTAACTCATCACCCCCAAAATAAGGATACAATTTGTAGCCCATACCTTTTGGTGTTTTAGCTGTACGGGGCATGATCAAAGTTTTATCATTCAGCATAAACACGTATTTATTGCCGGCTACCTTAATGGAACAAAAATTTTCAGTGCCAATGTCAACAGTTCCCAGTTCCATCGACGATCGTACACTATCATTATAAACGTATCCAAACAATCGTAATGCATTGCCGCTCCACCTCCATCCAAAACGGGCACTATAGGCGTGATGGTCTGAATTATTATCCGAAAAGCCATACAGCTTGTTGATATCAAACTGGTTATTTGTTGCCATGCTGGTATAAATGGCTGAGCTATCAAACTTTACCCAAAAATTCAGCACCTCGTATTGTGCCTTCGTCAGGTTGTTTTTATCGCAATTTTGCTCCCCCTGTTTAATAGTGTATGCAACGTAAGGTTGTACCGATCGTTGAGGCATCACTTGAACTTCGGCAGGTGGCTGATATGTTACCAGCTCTTTTTTACAGGCTGTACCAAAAAGAAAGGCTATGCAAAACGTGAACATGATTTTCTTCATAATAACGGATTAAACAGGTATGCCTTATAACGGTGTTTGTTACTTACGGGAGTATGCCCACAAGAATGCCACAGTATAGTGCTAATTTTATGGCGTTTAAAACGAAGAAGAAGTGTCGGATATTATACAACTGTTACCGGAAAATATAGCAAACCAGATTGCAGCAGGTGAGGTAATTCAACGACCGGCAAGTGCGGTAAAGGAACTGCTTGAGAATGCGGTAGATGCGGGAGCAACAGAAATAAAACTGGTGGTTACAGACGCCGGAAAAAATTTAGTGCAGGTAGTAGATAATGGCAAGGGAATGAGCGAAACCGATGCAAGAATGAGCTTTGAAAGGCACGCTACCTCAAAAATTGCCAACATAGAAGACCTCTTTAGAATTAAAACCATGGGGTTTAGAGGAGAGGCGCTTGCCAGTATAGCCGCCGTTGCCCAGGTTGAATTAAAAACCCGCAAGCCTGAAAATGAATTGGGTTCCTTTCTGGAAATTGATAATAGCCTGGTAAAAAAACAAGAGCCTTGCGCCTGTCCGGCGGGGACCAGCATCAGCATGAAAAACCTGTTCTTCAATGTTCCTGCACGCCGAAACTTCTTAAAAAGCAATCCCTCTGAGCTGCGTCATATTATGGACGAGTTCATTAGAGTTGCCATGTCATTTCCTCAAACATTTTTTTCGCTTACCAGCAATGGGCAGCAGGTTTTTCACCTGGAGGCTGGCAGCCTGAAACAGCGCATCATTCAAATTTTGGGCACGGCTTACACCGCTAAATTGGTAACGGTTAAAGAAGATACCGATTATATGAATGTTTACGGCTTTGTTGGCAAGCCCGAAACTTCGAAAAAGACCCGTGGCGATCAATACTTTTTTGTAAACAACCGTTTTATAAAAAGCGCTTACCTCAACCATGCGGTCATGGGCGCTTTTAACGACATGATTGGGCGTGACAGCTTTCCTATGTATGTGTTGTTTATAGACCTCGATCCTTCGCAGGTTGATATAAATGTTCACCCAACCAAGCAGGAAATTAAGTTTGAAGATGAGAAGATTGTATATGCTTTTGTGCAGGCCGCTGTTAAACATGCACTGGCCCAGTTTAGTATTGCCCCTTCCCTCGATTTTTCTCTAAACCCTGATATCCAGCAGATGGAGGCGGTTTCCAAACCTTTCACCGGTGAGCATTTATCCAATGTTACTTCTTCAAATCTTTATAAAACTTTTACACAAAAAAACCAGGCTCATAAAATTGAAAGCTCCTCTATCAGAAGTGAGCTGAAACACTGGAAAGATTTTTACGAACCCATTGGAACTTTGCCGGCTACAAGCGGTTACAGCTTAACGGAGGAGATCAAAAGTGAAGCAACCCTGCTCCCCGGTTTCATTCAACCCAATTCAACTACTGGTCCTGTTATTTTGGTCGAATCTCCGCTTTATCAAATACACCAATCTTATATAGTAGCACAAACCACAAATGGCTTTTTGCTGCTACACCAGCAGCAGGCCCACGAACGCATTTTGTACGACCGTTACAGCAAATCGATCCAGGGCAAAAAGATGGCGGCTCAACAAAACCTGTTTCCGGCTACCATACAATTAACGGCCGGCGATACACAATTAATGAGCGAACTATTACCCGATCTTTTAGTGCTTGGATATATTATTGAACCCTTTGGCAACAACACTTTTGTGCTGCAGGCAACGCCTGCAGATGTGTTACAGGGCAATGAAAAAATGGCGATAGAATTACTGTTGGAACAATACAAACATTTTAGCTCAGACATTAAATTTAGTAAACGCGAAAAACTGGTAAGATGCATGGCTAAACAACAAGCAATAAAAGCTGGCAATGCTTTATCTCAAACCGAGATGCGCCTGCTTACCGAACATTTATTTGAATGCGAAACACCCAATGTATCACCTTCGGGTCACCCTACTTACATGGAGTTTAAAGAAGACTATTTGGAAAGAATGTTCGGAAAGTAGTTTT
>JANPPB010000078.1:0-1581 GCA_031428295.1 Segetibacter sp.
CAACAACAAATTTGTGGATGAATTGGCTTGCATGAAGGCCATTTTGCTTACCCGTTTTATTGCTGGTGAAGATGTAGCTGTAGAGGATCATGACCTGGCTATTGAAAAGATATTGTGCGGTAAGGAGCCTGATGAACCCATATTATGCAACATAGAGTTGTCAGAGAATGATAAGAAGGAAGCAATTGATCTGCTGGCCCAAATTATTCAGCTATGGAAACAAAATGGGGTACAGGTAAACGGAACCATTGAAGGATTTCAGCAATCATTTTTACAAAGGCAGGGCAAGCTTACCAAAAGAAATACTGACTGGCGGTTACAGGTGCAGCAGTTGTCGTACGATATGGTGCTGTCATCTTTGCCATGGAGCATTAGTATGGTTAAAACACCCTTGATGAAAGGTATGTTATGGATTGAATGGGCATAAATAGTTTGTGAAGCAGGAAACCAACTTATATAAGCCTTGTGACCAATTATTGTTTGATCAGTTATTATGGAAGCGACCAAAAGTCAAACCAAATCATCAACGGCGAATGGCGCCATGAAAGATAAAAGTTCCTTTTTTTCTTTTGGCAAAAGTGTGGCATCTAACAGTCCTTTCTTTCAAGCCAAATTATCCATAAATACTCCCGGAGATGTTTATGAGCAACAGGCCGATTCGGTAGCAGAGCATATTCTCAATTCTCCTGTCCAAAACCTTATTAGCCAGGTTGCCAAAACCACAATAGCCCCATCGCCCATTCAAAAAGATGAGGACGGCCCAAGGCAGGAAGAGCAGGATCCTTTAACAGATGGCCTTGGCATTTTAGGAGAAAATTTGATGGAGAACAACCCGCTGTTTCCTCCTTTTTTAGACAGGCTAAAATATAGATTGTGGGACAGCCAGCCCGGCGAATTGAAAGGAAGTATTATCGGCTTTGGTATTGCCGATGCTTTAATCCTGGGTACCGTTTTCGCCATGGATCCACGCTTTAGAGGACAGGCAATTAATGCTTTGGATGGCATCAACCTGATGACACCCATAAGGCTCATTCCAAACTCAGAATTTTTTACGCCTTCATCGTTTACCTATCATTTACCTCAACCAGGCCACCCATCGTACGAGTTTACCGGGCAGTTTGATCTTACCCCTTATTTTGATTTCCTGCACGAACACAACAATTCGTTCCCACAAATTTCTCCCCGCTTTGGTTTGAATCTTGACTATAACCCGGCAACGCAAAGTCTGCGGATAGTAGGGGGTACTTTCAACCTTGATCTTTTTAACCGGGCGGTTACATTACAAGGTGGTGTTAACCAATTCTTCAATCCAAATCCATCTCTCTTACTTCCAAACGATCCATTTAGCCAGCCGGTAACCAGCATGCTAACCTTACCGGCGGAGCAAATAAGAGACACCCGTTTTTCCATAACTATTGATGTACCGAGGCTCATTAATGTAATACGGGGTGTACCTGATACAAGTGTTAGCCGAAAACCTACAGCCGGTAACAGCGAAACGTTATTTAGAAAAGAAGCTGTTGAAGAAAAAGATGAATTGCTTTTGCGCAACGAAGATGTGGAAGAAGAAAAAAGGGAAGA
>JANPPB010000079.1:0-2498 GCA_031428295.1 Segetibacter sp.
GAAAGCAATACCTGCCAGGCTTCTTTCACCTTATTTTCAGCCAGCAAGGTTGCAGCATAACGGTGCAATTCTATCTCCATCTCTTCGGGGTCGAGAGAATAATATTGAAAGATGTTTTTTAGATTATTGTCATGATAAGCAGGATCGATAATGGGCAGTTCGTATACATTGGCCAACTGGCCTAAATGGTTACCGGTTAATATATTACTGTGGCGAATGTTTGCAGGCAAAGCATCTATGCCTATACCTTTTTTTGTATTGGGTTTCTGTACCATAAATAAATTAGATGCATCTACTTTGCAATACCAATCCCCACCCAGCCGTGCTACATGGTTAAGCTTAAGCTGGTCTATTTTGCCATCTGCATCCAATATGCTTTCTTCCGCATGAAGTAAAATTATTTCAGCAATTATCAAATTTCCAGACCCGCCTTTATTGCCCAGGCTTTTTACTTCTAACACCCTGCATTCCATTTTTACTTTTGCTTCTTTTACCATAGGTGGTTGTACAATGGTTGCCGGCTGCATGGTAAACCCGGCCTTTACAAACTCGTTAATATCCTGGTCGTACTCGCAACTGGCTAAGCTGGTTTGTTGCACCATATCGTAATCCACTATGTTTATTACTACCTCTGGCACTTCCAGCACATTTTGCAAGGTGTGTTTAGTGGTGTTGTCTCTAACCCTTCGCGAAGGACTAAAAATTGCAATAGGCGGATCAATCGAAAAAACATTAAAAAAGCTAAACGGGCTTAGGTTAATGGTACCCGCTTTGTCTATGGTACTGGCAAGGCAGATAGGTCGTGGCGCTATGGCATATTGAAGCCACCGTTGTTTTTCTAAAGCATTCAATTGCTGCAACTCAATGGTTATCATATTTGCTAAGCTCTAACAAATAATTCAATCAAAGAGTGGGTATCAGTCTTGGTAAAAACTAATGTTATGTCAAACGTGAAATGTCAAAGGGCAAAGTGCTAATTCACCTTTTTGACGTTTGACTTTTAACCGTTTTATCCTGCTATAAATTAAAGTTAACCTGACAAAAATTGTGTAGGTAGTGGTTAACTATAAATACTGGGGTAGCATGGTGCGCCAGTAACTGCAACGGTGCGCCTCGCCATCATAAAAATCCAAATGGTTCTGTACATTTTTATGCATTAAAGCCTGGTGTAGCAACAGGTTGTTACATGCAAATGGGTCTAGTTTGCCTACGGCGAAGTATAGCTGCAATTTTCTCCATAACTCAAGCCTATCCTCATTATTACAATCAGGAACATAACGCGAAGGCATGTTTTGAATGATCTGATCGTCAATGTATCCATCGAATAAATCGGGAAACGAATCGGCCGATGTGGTTAAATCGTACCGGCCGCTAATGCCCACTATTTTGCCAAATAAATGTGGATGCCTAAGGGCAATGTTGACTGCATGGTAGGCGCCAAGACTACAGCCGGCAGTTATAATAAATGTGCTGCTATTCACTATCCTTATTAAAGGCAGCAATTCATCAATTACGTATTGCTCGTATTTAAGGTGGTTGTAAATTCTTTGGAAGGGAGGGCAATGTTGATTGTAAAAACTTTCAATATCGTAGCTGTCAATGCAAAATACCTGTATGTTTCCATCTTCAATCTTCGAAGCAAGGCTATCAATGATCATCCAGTTTTCGTAATCGTAAAAGCGGGCGGTACGGGTGGGGAATAATATAACCGGCGAGCCTTTGTTGCCAAAAACAAGCAGCTCCATGTCTTTGCCAAGGTGGTTACTGTACCATTTATGATAATCCCTTTTCATAACCGATAAGGGTTGCAGGTAAATTATAAAACTTGCTCGGTAAACATCAACTCATTCATGATAGCTTTTTTCCAAACTTCATATCCCTGGTGGTTTAGGTGTAATCCATCTGCCTCAAAAAACCTTTTTTGAGGTAAGCCTCTGTGGTCTACCATTTTATTGAAAATGTTGATGAAGTAATCGTTACCCTCCTGTTTTTTGATATGCTCTTTTATCAGGGAGTTTGTTCTTATAATCTTATCAATGATCTCAAATCTCTCAAGGCTGGGCTTTATAGAAACATAGTAAAAAGGTATATCATCAAAATGGTTACGCAGTTTTGATTTAAAAACAAGATAATTTTTAAACACGGTTTGTGGATCAGCTCCATCTCCTAAATCATTATCACCGGCATACAAAATAAAACGTTGAGGCCTGTGTAGCGGGGCAATAATTTTGTCAAAAAACTGGATGCATGCTGCAAGGGTAGAACCTCCAAAGCCCAGGTTAACCGGCTTAAATTCTTCAAACTCCTCGTAAAGTTTTGGCCATAATGTAAACGAAGAACTCCCATAAAAAACGGTCTCTGGCTTGTAAATGCATTTTTCCCTGGTTTTTATAGCTGCTGCAACGTCTTTTTCGTACCAATTCATAGCTTATAATCTTTTCTGTCTTTCAAAATACCACTTCTAATACATTATTGCAGTCTAGCGTGGCTAAATTTAT
>JANPPB010000080.1:0-5900 GCA_031428295.1 Segetibacter sp.
AACTCAGGGTATTGAAACTTTGCAACGAGTAATGAGCCAAATAATAAATCGTGGTATGGGTTTAGTTTCCAATCGGTAAAGTCTCTGATCAGGTCGTTGTAATGCAGTTTATGTATCAGCATTTCGATGCGTTCCTGAACCTCCTCACTGGGAGACAATTCCCACAAATTTTCGAGGTTGGGAATGATGCTTCTGCCATAGTCAACAATCTTGCTGGAAACCGTAGTAAACACTTCCTGGTCAGGATCATCGATCAAGGTAAAAAGTGCTGATATTTCCCTGGTTTCCTGCATAAAATTTTTTGTGTGCCTACTCTATATACTACTTTTTTAAAGATTCTCTATTTACAATCAAACTAAAGAAATATTTCATTAACAGACAACCAAAAGTTATTCAGTCTGTGTTAATTACTCAACCTATTATACATGCGTTGTTAATATCCATTCAATAAATTCGTTGCAATCAATAAACTTCGGGAGCAATCGTTTCCTACCTATAAATTCAGATATTTCAAGTTGCAAATGTGTTGCTTGAACTGCATAAAAAAAGGCTGACAATGATTTGCATCACTTCAGCCTTTATGTAGAAAATTTTAGGCTTTCTTCCGTCGGGCAACTTTTTTAGGTGGATTGGCTTTTAACTCTTCTATAATCGCCTTTACTTCAACTATTTCAAGTGCAGCAGCTCTTTCCTGTTGCTCTTTGTTGAGCTTATAGTTACGCAAGCCCTGTTTTATGTAAGGGCCATAAGGACCTTTTAATACCTGAATTTTTTCTTTCTCAAACACCTTAATAGTGCGTTCGCCTTTGGCCGTGCGTTTCTCGTCTATCATGGGTGCAATATCTTCGAGCAACACGTTGTAAGGATCCATTTCTTTATTAAGCGAATAGAAGTTTTTATTGTGAGCAGCATAAGGGCCGAACCTTCCAATGTTTACCAAAACTTCGGTGCCTTCGAACAATCCCAGGTTGCGGGGCAATTTAAACAGCTCCATTGCTTCATCAATATTAATCGTCTCGATGCTCTGCTCAGCTTTCAGTTTTGCAAATCTTGGCTTCTCCTCTTCATTACTGGTATCACCTATCTGAACCATCGGGCCAAATCGGCCCATACGTGCAATTACCTTTTTGCCACTAACCGGATCGATACCCAAATCGCGTTCACCTTTTGCTCTTTCTGCTGTCTCAAGGGTAAGTTCTATGGTATTATGAAAAGGTTTGTAAAAGTCATCAATCATGTTGCTCCACTTTACCTTTCCCCCGGCTATTTCATCAAACTGTCCTTCTATGCCTGCTGTAAAACCATAATCCATTACATTTTTAAAATGCTGCTTTAAAAAGTCAGTTACTACCATACCCAAATCGGTAGGGAATAATTTTGATTTTTCGGCGCCGGTATTTTCAACGAGTACATTTTTAATAACGGTATTATCAGGCGTAAGCCTTAATTGATTGATTTCTCTTTTGACTCCTTCTTTATCCCGCTTATCAACATAATTTCTCTTCATTATGGTGGTAATGGTTGGGGCGTATGTACTGGGCCTTCCAATACCCAGTTCTTCCAATTTTTTTACCAAAGAAGCTTCGGTGTAACGTGGTGACGCCCTTGTGAATTTTTCCGTGGCAGTCATCTCTTTAAAATCCAAAACCTGGTTAACTGTTAAAGGCGGTAATATCCCTTCTGTATCCTCTTCATCATCCTCATCTTTCCCTTCCAGGTATACTTTCAAAAAGCCATCAAATTTCATAACCTCTCCGTTGGCAGTCAACAGATCTTTGTTGGTTGAGATATTTATTTTGGCCGCTGTTTTTTCAAACTGTGCATCACTCATTTGAGATGCAATGGTTCTCTTCCAGATCAGCTCGTATAACCTTCTGCTATCTTCATCATCCACCGAATGATTCTCCATATAGGTCGGCCGGATAGCCTCATGTGCTTCCTGTGCACTCTCGTTCTTGTTCTTGTATTTGCGCGGCTGAAAATATTTTTGACCGTAGCTCGAATTAATTTCTTTTTCAATTTCAACCATAGCCGTTTCGCTGAGGGCAATGCTATCAGTTCTCATGTATGTTATCTTACCACTCTCGTACAATCGCTGCGCCAGCAACATGGTTTTACTTACGCTGTAGCCCAGCTTTCTGCTTGCCTCCTGTTGCAGGGTAGAAGTAGTAAAGGGTGCGGCGGGGCTTCTCTTGGCTGGCTTAACGGTAATGTCGGCAACAGTATATTTGGCATTACGGCAACTTTCTAAAAATTCCTGCGCAATAGTTTGCTGATTTATTTTGGAAGGACCATCAGCTTTAAAATTTACGAGCTTGCCATTAATATCTTTTGCATTAAAAACTGCCTCAACCTTATAGCTGCTCTCTACTTTAAATTGATTTATTTCTCTTTCACGATCTACTACTAAACGAACCGCAACACTCTGTACACGGCCTGCACTCAGGCCGCCTTGCATGCCTATCTTTTTCCATAATACCGGGCTTAATTCAAAACCCACCAACCTGTCTAAAACACGGCGCGCCTGCTGGGCATTTACGAGGTCCATATTTATGAGGCGTGGATTGCTTACCGCTTTTTTAATAGCAGGAGCAGTGATCTCATGAAATACAATTCGCTTGGTTGTTTTCGGGTCGAGACCTAACACTTCTGCAAGATGCCAGCTAATACTTTCTCCTTCACGGTCCTCATCCGATGCAAGCCATACTTCCTTTGATTTCCTGGCATATTGTTTCAATTCCTTCACCACTTTTTCTTTATCCTCCGGTACCTTATATCTTGGTAAATAGTTATTGTTTATATCAATGCCCATGTCATCTTTTTCAAGATCACGAATATGTCCATAACAACTCCGCACATCAAAATCATCGCCCAAAATCTTTTCGATGGTTTTTGCTTTTGCGGGGGACTCTACTATTAATAAATTTTTACTCATTGCAATATTTTATGAATTACACACCGCTTAATATCCTTTTTAAAATAAACAAATCCGATAGGCCGTTGTGTGATGGTTACCTCATACATCAGCATTATAGCTATATATAGGTACCTGCAATATTACAGTATAAGTTGAAATACCAAAATTTTTGCTGATTTGCCTACTGCCACATCTGATTGCAAAATAGCCCGTTTTATAAAATAGTTTAAAATGGATGTTAACTCCAAAAACTATAGGTAATAGCTAATATAACAAGAGGTTAAAGAAAAGATTTAAACACAGAGCAAACGCATTAAGAGTTAGGGCGGTTTAATAAGCCCGAAGGGCTTTAAATATAAATAGCCATGGGTGCAACCCATGAGTAGAAAGACAAATCCGGAACCCCATCCCAGAATAGGGTTAAATAAATGATTACAAAAGGGTGAATTTGGCAAACACAGGCAACGTATTCAAGCCCTTCGGGCTTGCCGGGAAAAAGATGGTAATATTTATCTACCGGCTCCACCGGCGGGTATGTACATTTAAGCCCTTTGGGCTTGATACAGTTTAATGAGTTTGCCCGAAATTTAAACATGCACATCAACTATAATTTTAACCAGCGCATTCATGGGGTTTAATACTATTATAGCTAAAAACTTTCACAATTCGTCCCATACATTAATCAATTTGAGAGTGTCTGATTTTTATCAGAAAAGAAGGAGATAATTTTTTGCAGTATTTGCGGTTGGCGGTAGGGGCTATGTCCCAATCCTTCTGTGATCTCGAAAGTAACGTGTTTCGGTTTATCAACCCTTAGCTGCTCCATGTGCCTGTAGGGGGTAATGGAATCTTGTTTATCGTGTATCCAAAGTGTTTGCGGAGTGATGCCATGGATGGCCCTTGAAACAGAAAACCAATGGACAGGATTGCCACTTAATTGCTCAATTAATATAAGAAACTCCTTACGTACTTTCGGTGTTAACCCGATGTAATTAAAAAATGTTTCTATGGCATGGGTAGTCTCTGTTGACGGAGCAATCAGTACCAGTTTTTCACAGGCAAGTTCTTCATTTTCTTCTAAAGCTAACACTGCTGCCAGGCCACCAAATGAGTGAGCCATAATTCCATACAAAGGTCCATGCTTTTCATTTATCAGTTTAATCATGGCACTGTATAACAAAACGGTTATTGTTTTACCCGTGCTGGTACCATGCCCCGGTGCATCAAATGCAATCACATTAAATCCTTCATCCAGCAATGGCTTAATATATTCAGCAAATCGATAACTATTGCTATCAAATCCATGGCAGATTAAAATGGTTTTATCTGTTTGTTTACCAGGTGTGGTCCATTTAAAACCATGTACAGTATCGTGACCAACTTTTAGTGATAGTTTAGTGGCAATTTCAAATATTTTATCGGGTTGCTTATCGCGTGTTTTTGTATAGGGTGTACAAAAAAGGTTAAAAGCCATTTTTGCTGCCAACCGGGGCGAAAACCCTGAAATGATTTTAAACCTTGTGGTATAATATTGTAAAAATATTCTTTGTACTAATTTCATTTTTAAAGCTATAATCAAATTTAGATGAAAGTCGTCATCGTAGGGTCGGGCAATGTGGCCACAGTATTGGGTAAAAAAATGAAGGAGAGTGGCGTTGACATTTTACAGGTGGTCAGTCAGACCTACACCAACGCTTTGGAACTTGGTAATGCTTTACAGGTGCCAGCTACCAATAATTTTGGCGAACTTAATACCGGGGCAGATTTGTATGTCGTTGCGGTTACAGATTCAAGTATTTCAACAGTGGTAGCCCAATTTCCCGAAGTTGATGGAATAATCGTGCATACTGCCGGATCGGTCAGCAAAGAGGTTTTAAAAGGATCGTCCAATCAATACGGAGTATTATATCCGCTTCAAACTCTACACCGAAATGTGGAGGTTTTGCCAGATGTGCCGGTATTGGTTGATGGCAATACGGAAACAGTAAAAGAGGCCATTAAGAATTTTGCACAAACGTGGGCTGAAAAAGTGGTTATTGCCAATGATCAACAGCGTTTAAATACCCATGTGGCAGCAGTAATCGTAAATAATTTTACCAATCACCTGATGGCTCTGACTGAAGATTTTTGTATGAAAGAAGGGATCGACTTTTCCTTGCTTCTCCCCTTAATCTATCAAACAGTAGATAACCTCGACTCAATGCCTGCTGCCCAATTACAAACAGGACCTGCCGAAAGAGGCGACATCTCAACAATTGATAAACATTTGCATCTGCTTAACCGGTATCCCTCTCTGCGAAATCTTTACCTGAAGTTGTCGGAAAGCATCATCATCCATAAAAGAAAAAACCCAATGCCGGCGGTATAGATTTTTATCGGTCAGGATCATTCAACATAAAAACAGCTCTCAAGTTTTAATCCATTATAGCACTGCTGCGGGATGTTTATTTAAGAAAATTCTGTAGTTACCTAAAGTTGTTGCATGGCATCTTTTTAAATAGATAGCCCGACGAAAGTGTATTTCTAATACTTTTGCACTTTCAATTTTTAGCAGAACATGTATAGCATAACATTTAGGTTTGAAGAGAAAGGCAAAGAGCCTATAATACTTACGAACATTGAGGACGACCAAAGTATTTTGGAAGTGGCACTTAAAAATAATATCAATTTACATCACAATTGCGGCGGTGTATGTGCCTGCAGTACTTGCCACTTATACGTTAATAAAGGCGACGACTTTTTAGATGAACTAAGCGATAAAGAGGAAGACTTTATTGATCGTGCGGTAAACCCCCGCATCAACTCCCGCCTTGGTTGCCAATGTGTTTTGCTGGACGATGATGGTGTAATTGAAGTAACGCTTCCAGACCAGACCCAGTTTTTGGGCGAATAATTTTTCCATTTTAAATACAAATAAACTACAGTATATGGCTCAATTTGAACCGCCCATTAAATGGAATGATTATGAAGATATCGCCATGAA
>JANPPB010000081.1:0-4368 GCA_031428295.1 Segetibacter sp.
TATTGTTGATGCCCTGCGCTTTGAGTTGGGTAAGCTAACCCTACCTGAAATACAGGAAAGAATGCTGGTTATTTTAAACCAGGTAGACACAGGATTGGCAGCGCAGGTAGCCTATGGTTTGGGTATGAGTATTCCGGCTACGCCTGATATTTTAAACCACAGCATTCCGGCCGATGCCGACCCGCAAAGTTATCAGCCAAGAACGATCGAAGATTCCTTGACAGTGTCGCCGGCATTGAGCATGGCCAATACAAAAAAGGACAGTATTCGCACCCGTAAAATAGCCTTTCTTGCTGCTGATGGTGTAGATGCAAATGATTTGAAAACTGTTAAAGCAGCATTGCTTGCCGAAGGTGCCATGGTAGATGTAATTGCGCCGAGATTAGGTACCATCATGTCGTCTGATGATACAGAAATACCTGTTGATAAAAGCCTGTTGACAGTAGCCTCTGTTTTATACGATGCGGTGTATGTGCCAGGGGGTACCAATAGTGTAGCCACCATAGAAGCCGAAGCGGATGCGGTTCATTTTTTAAATGAAGCCTTCAAACATTGTAAAGCAATTGCTGCTTCAAACGATGCATTGCAGGTGTTGCAAGCCACTTATTTTTCAAAAAAATTACCTGAAGATAATGCTGATGAAACAGTGATGCGGGAAGGTGTAATTATTGGTAATGATGCAGGCAAACTGGCCAAACAATTTATTTCGACAATTGCACAACATCGTTTTTGGGAGAGAGAAAAGCCACGGAAGATACCGGCATAATGAGATGGGTTTTGTGTAATCAACAGGTAGGGGACTAATTACCTCAAGGTGAAAGTTTGATTTTAAAATAATAAGGATAGGGGTTCATTAGTCCCGGTGGATTTATTTCCATCGGGACTTTTGTTTGAAGATAGTACTGGTAGGGATTATTGCTTCATAAAAAGGCATAAGGTTGCTACGATGGAGCTTGTTGGATATTGCATTTAATCTTTTATATAAGGCCGTCCAGATGGGACTTCTTACATCTGGCGAATGGTTTTTTCTACCAAAAGGTCGTCCCGCTGGGGCTTAAAAGAATAGCTGTTGCAGGAGGTCCAAGAGGGACAAACATTTATTATAAAGATTAGTTGTACTAAGAATAAAGTTCGATAATAAATATCCTTTGGTAGAAAATGAGAAATAAAGGAAAAGTAAGTCCCTGAGGGCCGATCTTATGATAGAGGATAAATATGTGAGCGAATTTTGATTATATTTTTGCTACCAAAAGGTCGCCCCTCTGGGGCTTAAAAGAATAGCTGTTGCAGGAGGTCCAAGAGGAATATCCTTTAGTTGAAATATTTGCTGTGTTAGAGATAAGTCCCAGAGGGACGGCCCTTTGGTAGTAAGTGAAAAATAAATGAAATCTAAGTCCCAGAGGGACGGCCTTATGGTAGGATAGAAATGAACGAAAGCTCAGTCCCATAGGGACGGCCCTTTGGTAACAGATGAGAAATTATATTTCATTCAGCACCAACTGCAGGACCACATATTTAAAAAAAATTATGGCGTGATAGCATTAATTTACCTAAGCCAACTCTTTTGGTACCATCCAAACCCATCCACAAATCAACATTCATCTTATGGCTAATACCTATTCCCAAATTAATATTCATTGTGTGTTTGCCGTTCAGGGAAGACAAAATTTTATAACCGAAACTTTTCGGGATGATCTGCACAAATACATGTCGGGGATATTACTTCATGACAAGTCCTATCCATTAGCTGTTGGTGGTTGGAAGGATCATATTCATGTGTTTTTTGAATTACATCCTGACATGAAAATTTCTGACCAGATGCGGATGTTGAAATCCTCTTCGTCAAAATGGATGAATGACAAACAATTTGTAAAAGGTGTTTTTCAGTGGCAGGTTGGATATGGGGCATTTTCATATTCACGTTCTCAACGAAATGAGGTGATCCATTACATAATGGAACAGGAAGCACATCATCGCACAAAATCATTTAAAGAAGAATATTTGGATATGTTGAAAAAATTTGAAGTAGAGTACAGGGAGGAATATCTGTTTGAATTTTATGAAGGGTGAAAGATTTGTGAATGGGGAGGTGGATTGGGTTTGTAATATTTCCTTTTTTAGATAGTTGTCTTCATGGGAATGGAGATCAATTTATTGTTTTACTTCATAGGGTCGTCCCTCTGGGACTTGTAAGAACTTGGTTATGTTATTTTCTACCAAAGGGTCGTCCCTCTGGGACTGGAGTTTACTACCCTATGGTCGCCCTAAAGAAACTATGCATTCTTTCTACTGTAAGCTTGCACCATTTGATTAATCTATTCTATCCTATTTAAGTAAGGTAACCGACCCGCTTAACGGGGCTTCGCCTGGCTTTAGGTTAATGATGTAGTAGTAGGTAGCCACAGGCATGGCCTGACCTTTATAAGTACCATCCCAGGGTTGCTGGTACCCAAACGATTGAAAGAGCATTTGACCATAGCGGTTATAAATTTCAACACGGCAATTTTCATATTCAACAAGGCCTCGTATCACCCATGTATCGTTAATGTTATCGCCATTAGGACTGAACACGTTGGGTATAATAATAGATTTTTTAGACTTGGTAATCCGTTTGGTTAGGTATAGCGGTATGGAACCCAGTGTAAACTTTCGTGAGTTCATCATAGCTGAGGCAATAGAAAAAGAGCTGCTGATATTACCCGGGACTTGAGGGTTTCCGGTAACAAAAGGCTTGTCCCATTTACTATCCTTGTACAACGAAACATAGCTGCCCAAACGCTCACCTCTGAAAATAGGATCTTCCTGCTTCATATCATGTTGCAATGTTACCAACGCATCTCCCACAGCAGGTGTGGCCTTGCCAAGGTTCCAGGTTAATTGAAGGGTGCTATCGTTTACAAACGGACCATTGATGGCATTGGTATAAACCTTTTCAAAGGCACGGGCATAAAAGGCATCGCCTAACCCGCGGTTGATCATTTGTATGGGGCTATATATTTTTTCGTTTGGCCCTATGGGGAAAGTTCCCATTGCACTTGCAAGCAATAAACGATATTTTAAAAAGCCGCCCCTGGAGCCTGACCCCGTTACAAAATACCGGAGTGGATCGTACCCGGTAAGATTACCCGTGGTGGCACTGTCGCCCAACACAAAATTGTAATTATTTAAAAAGATTTTTCCTGTTCTAAAATGAACGCCGCCAATAGCACTTGCATCGGAGGTAAGCACCAACCCAAAATTGTTATCAATAGTAATGTGAGAGAAAGATGGACCGCTTATAGTACTGTCAACAAAATTGGATTGTAAAATTTGCTGGCCAAGATTACCGTAAACAGGGTTAGGCTGAAAAAAAATGACTACGCCCCCTTTTCCTGAGTTTTTGATGGTGCTGCCATCGGCCAAAATTCCCTTTTCGTCGTTTATCCATATTTTACCCAGAAAGTAAACCTGGCCATTTTCTTTAATGCTAATGTTGCCGTTATTTTTCAGGTAACCAAAAATTCCCGCAGGTATGGTATTGCCAAAAAAAATAGTTGAACCTTCAGGCACATACATCATCTCCTGGGCAAACAACTGCCCGGTAACAAGTAAACAAGTAAAATATATGAGTAGTAGTTTCTTCACTAGTTAAGGGCGTTGTCATTAAGCCAGCCGTTTAAATTTGCATCACGCCTTTTTTCTGCAAGTCATTCAGAATTATAAAAAAGCAGTCATGTATTTATTTTATACTTTCCTGCTTCTTCGATTTATCAAAACTCCATTACAGTAGCAACAAAAGCCATTCCCTGGCCGGGATTAAAATTATTAGGTGTGCTCCCCGCCTGCATAGATATTTCTACATTGGTTGCATCTTTAACCCTTGCCCAGTTGATTTTAAAGTTTTTGTCCATCGCTGATGTGGGGGATACAGTTACTGTAGCATTTAAGCTAAGTGTCATACCTGCTGGTACCGGAAAGGAATAGATAGCATATGCATTCGCAGGAAGCTGTTCGTTACTGGCGAATGAAAGACCAAACCCTTTTATGCGTATGGTTTGATTTGAGGTTACGTTCACGGCATTTAGCGTAACCTTACCGGCACTATCTACCGACAAATATTTATCTGTTGGAAAACCTGCTATTGTAGTTGCAGTGACACCTAACGTAAGGTTACTTTTATAGGTGGTTGCACCGGATACAGTTGCTCCATTGTTTACTACTATTCCATTGCCAAATGTTTTTAATCCACCTAAAGTCTGCGCGGCAGTTGTAATTGCTCCCCTATTTGTTGCAGAAGCATCCGGTAAATTCCAGGTGGCGGTGTTGCCCGATGAAGTAATTGAAAAGTCTGTTCCGCTATTGGCGGTGTTATAAGTTAATGCAGGACCT
>JANPPB010000082.1:0-6153 GCA_031428295.1 Segetibacter sp.
TTAAGTAAGTCGGACCTTGCAATTGAACGGTTACTTACCAACGATAAAAAACTTGACAGCAATAAGAAAGCAGAAACTTATTCTTTAAAAGGGCGAAATGCAAAAGCCCGCTGGTTTGATACCTGGAGACATGAAGATGACGCAAACAAAAAAACAAAAGCCTTTCAATCTACTTATTTAATGGATGCTTATGAGCAATATGAGCAGGCATATAACGAAGATCTAAACCACTTCTATTCAGGTATAAATGCATTGGGGCTTTTAACTACAATAGTTTCTCTCGCAGAAAGATTTCCCGATATATGGGCGCTTGAATTTGATACGGATAAGCAGGCTGCGGACGCACTGGAAAATCATAAAGATCGGCAGAAGAAACTTTGTGTTTTAGTACAGGCCTCCATAGATGCCAAACGTAAACGTAATAAAGATGATGTGGACTTATGGTTAAATATGACCGAAGCTGACCTTGCATGCCTTACATCGAACAAGCCACTGAGGGTTGGTGGATTGTACCAAAAGGTAATACAGGAAGCCAACGATCTAAACTTTGATTCTGCAAAACGCCAATTAATTATTTACCAGCAATTGGGCGTAATGCCCGAAAATGTAGATGCCGCGCTGAATGCATTTTTACAGGCTAAGATTACCAAGGATGAAAAAAAACGCCATTATCTGCTATTTACCGGCCACATGATAGACAAGAAAGACAGGGCCACTCCACGCTTTCCCGAAAGCATAGAGGGTGAAGTAAGGGCTGCTATAAAAGAGGCCGTACAAGGGCAAAAAGATAAATATGGAGACAGGCTGAAAGCCATTGCAGGCGGAGCTTGTGGAGGAGATATAATATTTCACGAAGTATGTGCTGAACTGGGTGTGGAAGCAGAACTCTTTTTGGTGCTGCCAAGAGAACAGTTTATAGTTGAATCGGTAGAATTTGCAGGAAACAAATGGGTGGAAAGGTTTGATGATTTATTTCAAAAATTGCCAAAGAAGATATTATCAAAAACGAAAGACCTGCCCAAGTGGCTGCAAAGCAAAGTGGACTACACTATTTGGGAACGTAATAATTTATGGATGTTAAACAGCGCCCTTGTTTGCGGAGGTATTAATATGACCATGATAGGACTATGGGATGGACAGGGTGGCGACGGCGCCGGAGGAACCCAGCACATGGTGCAGGCTGCTAAAGCAAGGGGCGCAAAAACAATTGTGCTTGATATAAATAGTTTGAAGTAATAAGCAAATGAACCGGTGAAATTTAAGAATAGAGTATTGTAACAAACATGCATAGGCATTTTGCCAATTACCTACTTACAGCAAGTATAATTAAGAAATAAAAGGGTAGTCAACTTATTTATTCTATCAATTTAAACAGTTACAAAATTTTATGGACAATAGTTTGCCGACACCGATTAACTGGAAAGAATTATTAAAAAATATATCGTTAGGAAATGTAATACCTATAATAGGAAATGAAGTATATAAATTTATGCTGAACGATTCTCTTACCGGCATTGACAATTACCTATCGGATAAGTTGCTAAAGGATAATAACCTTTCTTCCCTAAAGTCATTAACATTAGCAGAGGCGGTTGATTATTTAAGCAAACAAAAAGACTTAACTGTAAAAGAAGTAAATGGTAAGTTGAAAGATGCCGTAGATGAGATAGACTTTAAGTTTCCGATAATGGAACATCTTTTATCGATTGATCAGTTATTTTTTTATTTAAACACTACAGTTTATAGTAGCATACTCGAAAAAAATATAAAGGCAGCAAGAAACCTTACTGCTACTTCCATCAATTTTAGTATTCGGTCAAAATTTAAAGACTGCGACGATTTAGAAACATTGACTAAGCCCATGGTATTTAATGTTTTTGGATCATTTGAATCACCAGACCCTGCTTTAACGGAGGAAGAAATGTTAGAGTTTACCGCTTCGTTCAAAGAAAGAATGAATATTTATGCCAGTTCGCTTTTAGAGAATTTAAAAGAAAAGAGCCTTTTATTTTTAGGCTGCACCCATCCTGATTGGTTGATACGTTTTTTTATGCGTGTGCTTTCAAACGAAAGAATAAATGACTGGATGGATAGGCCCAGCCAGATTATAGCAGTAAACGACCCATCGGATTACAGGGATAAGCAATACGAATTTTTTAGGAACTACAACGTTGATACATACAGTGGCAATGTGAGCGAATTTGTAGAGGAACTGACCAATCAGTGGCGCACTTTAAATCCTGATAGAATTAAACAAAAGCTCATTTTTTTAAGCTATACACAAAATGATAAGATCGCAGTGGAAAACTTAAAAAATGCACTGGCAACCATAAAGAATGTAACCTGCTGGTACGATAAAGAAAAACTGCATTCCGGGGATAATTTTGAACTGACCATTATTGATAATATTCGCAAGGCCGACCTGTTTATTCCACTTATATCGCAGAATAGTTTAACCCAGCAGGATAAGTACGTGGTTGACGAATGGTTTAAAGCTGATACGGTAAACAAAATGCGTGAGTTAGATGGAAGAACGGAAAAATACCTGATGCCGATTGTAATTGATAAGTCAGACCTCAATAACAGTCTTGTAAAAAAGTTTTATCCCTACATTAGCATTGAACCTGTGGACGATGGTAATCCCAACCAGGATTTTATCAATCGGGTAAAAGCAACTCTAAATTTAATTTAATTGAAGTGTATGCCTGCTCAACTAATTGACCCTTCGAAAAAAACAATCCATCCAACTTTTATTGGTTTGGAATCTTATTCGGAAGAACAGGCTGATATGTTTTTTGGTAGAGATGAGGAAATAAAAACGCTTTATAAATTAATTAAAAACAATACACTCACCATTGTATTTGGCAAATCAGGTACAGGCAAAACATCCTTGTTGAACGCCGGCGTTTTTCCTAAACTAAGGGCCGACTATTGCCTTCCTTTTAGAATAAGGTTAGAATTTTTAGATAACAGCCCCAACCTGGTAACGCAGGTAAAAAATGTAATGCGTTCTGCAATTGAAACCTATGGTTTTAAAGTTGACTCCTTTCCAACAACCGAAACACTATGGGAGTATTTTCATAAAGAACCGCTATGGAGCATCATTACTCCCATACTCATCTTCGACCAGTTTGAAGAAATATTTACCATAGCAAGTAAAAGCGACCGGTTTAAAAATCAGGAGGTAGATGATCTTATGGAAGAATTATCCGACCTGATAGAAAATACTATTCCGGAGAAAATAAAAGAGCGTTTCATTAACGGAAAAGAGGAAGATAATTTTAATTTCCATAAACAAAAGGCGAAGATCATCTTTAGCTTTCGCGAAGATTTTTTGGCTGAAATAGAAAGCATCACCGCTAATATTCCATCAGTAAAAAATTCACGCTTCAGGTTAAAACAAATGACTGGCTTACAAGCTTATGAGGTCATCACTAAAACATGGGGCAAGGCCATTAACCCTTCCGAAGCCAATAAGATCGTTTATTTTTTTACCAATGAAGCAGAGACAACTTTACTTGATGAAAATGAAAGAAATATCCGTTACTCCTCATTTGAAGTAGAACCATCACTATTAAGCCAGGTTTGCTCAAGCATTGAAAAGAAAAGAACAAATGAAGGGCGTAATTCTATATCAGCCGAATTTTTAAATAAGAATTCAAAAGAACTGGTATTGCGATCGGTTTACGATGAGGTTTTAGAAGAAAGCAATACCATTAAAAATATTAGTGAAATAAAGAAAGGCGAAATCCCACGAAACCTTGTAAAGGAATTTATGGAGGATAAGCTGATAACAGATGAAGGATATAGGCTTAAGTACGCCATCAACGAAATTGACGGGCAAATAAAACCCGGTATTGAAATAGTAAAAAGAAAATATTTTATAAGAGAAGAGGATGAAGCTATTGAGTTGACCCACGATGTAATTGTAGCCCTTGTAAAAAGTGACCGTGAAAGAAGAAGAAAGCAGCTTGCTTTATTAGCAGAAAAAGAAAGAGCACGAAAAAAAATAAAAGTCATTGTGTTCTTTGCAATACTGGCTCTTTTACTTTTATGGATAGTTTTAACAGTGCCTGCATTTATTATAAGGGGAGGGTTAAAAGAAGATCAGAAAAATATAAAAGATTCCATCCGGATATTAGATTCCATCAAAAACAAGCTTTTGGTGCCAACACCTACTGCTGCAGATACAAAATTTAAGGTAAGTAAAGCACCCCGCGTAAACACCTCCGCTGTAACAACCGATACCGCTACAGTGCCGCCTACAAACCAATTAGTGATCGAAAACAATAACAAGGATTCTTTAGCAAGCCCACCTCAGGTATTTACTTCTCGTAAACCTTATGTACTCCGCAAAAGAAATACCCCAACCACCAAACAAATTATAGTACCAGAAAAAGTAACAGATAACGGGGAAGAGTTAAAAAAGCAACTTTTTGAATTAGAAGAAAAAAATGAAAGATTAGAGAAAAGCCAGCAAGAATTATTATACAACCAACGATTACTTGCCATCCGCGAAGAAGAGTTGGCGGCAAAGCAAAAGGAATTGGATGACGCAAAAAAAGCGGTGATAAATATTCCCCAACGCGACAAACCCCAGCCTCTTTTAAATCCTAAAAAAACACGGCAAATGAAAGGAAAGATATTTGGTTACGGTTATGACTATCATGTAGACACGGCAAAAAAGAATTAAGCGTATCAGGTTACAATAACGGATTATTAAATGAGCAATGATATGAAAAGTCTACAGGCTTATTTTATGCATGATGTTACCCATGGCAACTTGCAGATAATTTTCGAAAACGATATCTAATCAACCTTAAATAAGAAATTTGTTATGGATGAAGCAATCAAACGCTGCTTTGTAATCGGCCCAATGAAGGACATTAACCGGCTGAATACGTTGGCCAACCAGGTAATCCTTCCTTTGCTGCAACCGTATGGCTACCGCGTCATAACCCCCGAAACCCCCGAAACCGGCGCTATTATAACAATTGGGTAGTTAGAGGTGGGTGGCAGCAAGGCATTCAATTATGGAGACTTTTAAATTTCAAGCAAATGGGTGCTACCAAATACCAGCATGGCAATGTAACGTCTGTGGCTTCAACTATTGCGGATGATAAAATTCTATCAACCGGTTATGATTCTGTTGCTATCATTCGTAGCCTGGCTACAGATTATGATATGCCTCCTGAGCTTTTTTATTACAGGCAAAAGCGTTAACCGGGGCGGCTTACAATTCTAATAAAGGAACAGCAGAATGCCTTTCAGTTAAGGAGTGGAAAAAGGCACTAAATGACTACCGTGAACAAGCTGAAATTAATACAGCCAATTGCAAGTACAGCATGTTTAATTACTGGAAGACCAACGGCACATAACAGCATAACCCTCTTATACTAGAGATTAATTATTGCCGCCTCTTCTATTTAAGATCAATGGCTCACTATATTTTGCACCATTGTTTTCAATGTTGAGCGAGCCTTTTAAAACAGCGTTATTTACAGAGAGTTTTGTTTCAGCGGAGAGAATACCTGCATTAACAACGGTGATTTTAAAAGAGAAATTCCCTCCGTTTACGGTGCCTACTCCCTCGCCAGTTTTTTGCCCCGCAATGCTGTAAGAATACACTTCCACCTGGTTACCATTTTGAACAATGTCTAAATAATACAGCCCGTTGTTGTCATCCCATAAGCCATCAACATTTATGGTCTCAACTTTGGATTGATCCGCAGGCTCCTGTACAACTTCAGCCGGAGTATTTGATGTAGGCGCCGGGTCGGTGTTTGTATTGGTATTGTCTTGTACGGCTGGCTGATCGTATATACCATTTGCGTTGGTTCCGGTCGTATTTGTTTTGGCAGCATCGCCGGCACCCATGTAGTAAATAACTAAAATAATAAAGAGAAGGCCCACTCCAATCAGACCATATTTTACAAAATTTCCAATGGAAAACGAAGATGTTTTTACAGTCTTTTGTACGGAAGTGTTTCTTGTTATAATGCCGACTGACTTCTCAAGAAAAGCAATGAGGTTTTCTGTATCGTAGCGCCAGCGCTTGTTGCTTATTTCATAGGCCTGTCTTTTTAAAAGGGGTTGCAAATCATCAGGCAAGTCCTCACTTGCCGGTAATACTGCACCATCTACCAAAACAGG
>JANPPB010000083.1:0-3602 GCA_031428295.1 Segetibacter sp.
TTTAGGGCCAATGTTACCTACCGTCAGTTACAGGTAATCAATCAAAGAATAACTACGCTTCAGCCCGAAAATAGTGTACTGGGCAGAATGGAGTACCTGATTAACGAATGGAAAGGATTTGTAAGAGGTAATATGTTGTACGAGCTTGGAGCAGGGCAGGAGCAACGAAGGGATTTTTCGTACATAGAAGTGCCGTCTGGCAGGGGAGAATATGCATGGAACGATTACAACAACGATGGCATTCCGCAGATAAACGAATTTGAAATTGCGCTCTTCCAGGACCAGGCAAAATACATAAGAGTGTTTACTCCAACCAACCAGTTTGTAAAAGCCAACTACACACAATTTAATTATACCATTACCCTCAATCCAAAATCCATTGTGGGTAAAATTGCCAATAAACGAACAAAGGATTTGCTGGGGAGATTTAACATGCAATCATCGTTACAAACAGGAAAAAAAGTGTTGGCCTCCGGTCAACTTACCATCAATCCTTTTAAAGGCGGCATTATGGATACATCCCTTATTACGCTAAATAACATTGTAGCAAATACATTATCGTTTAACCGCTTTAGCATTCGCTGGGGTATGGATATTAGTAACAGTAGAAACTATAATAAATCGTTGCTTACTTATGGTTTTGAAAGCCGGCAATTAAATGACTGGACATTGAAAGGCAGGGTAAATATTACCAGGAAATACAGCATAGAACTCTTGCAAAAGTTGGCAACCAACTCATTGTTCACGCCATCATTTGCCAATAGAAATTTTTTGATTAACATTCTTACTTCAGAGCCAAGGTTCACTTTTACCGAGGGAACCAAATACCGCGTACAAACCAGCTACCAGTTTAGTAAAAAACAAAACAGTCAGTTGTATGGGGGAGAGCGTTCCACCACCAATTCTATAAATATTGATGGTAAATACAATGCGGTAAACAACACCAGTTTAAATGGACGGTTTACCTACAGCAATATTTTTTATACAGGAGCTACCAACAGCACAGTAAGCTATATAATGTTAGATGCATTGATGCCGGGTAAAAACTTTTTATGGAACCTTGAGCTTACCAAAAGGTTAGGTAATAACCTTGAGTTAAATTTTCAATACGAAGGCAGGAAACCCGGGGAGACCCGAACCATACACACAGGTAGAGCTTCGTTGCGGGCATTATTATAAAGCTGTTCTTCTTTGCCTGTAATAGTGGGTTTGTACAAAAAAAAGCAGGAGCGAAAATGCTCCTGCTTAAAGTATATTGGATTTAATGTGTTCTGTAGTTCTATCCAAATAGACCACCTTTCTTAAGTGTCTTAATTCCTTCGCCAATTTTAAATCCGTTGTGATAAACCTGGATACGGTAATCACCAGTTTGGTATTTGCCATCTTGTTTCCAATCGAAACTTACATTGGCACGTTTACCTTGCTCGTACTGAACATTTACCTTGTTAGTATACGGTTTTGAACCTTCTTCACGTGTATCAAAAGTCCCGCTTCCACTGGCTAATGTTATCGGCTGGCCGTTAGGAGCTGTTACTGATACATATAATTCTTTTTCACCGGTTGGTGCAACCCTGTTTTCATCAAGATTGAATGATATCCTCATCACATCCACTCTTTTGGCAGTAGTGGTTTCTTTTTCCTTACCGCTGCCCTTTATGTTGATTGGGGTTATATTCATGTTCGAGGCGTGCAATGTAGATGCCACGTCTTCAACCTGTCTTCTGGCTGCCTCGGTAGTTGTTAAATTTTCTTCAAGTTGTGTTTTTTCTGTCCTTAGTTGCTGCTTTTGCGTATTCAGCTCCTGGTTGTTGGTTGTAAGCACCTGGTTTTCGCCTTTAAGCCTGTCAATTTCTGCAACCATTTCACCAATTTTTGAATTCATTTGGCCTATTAATTTACGTGCCTGTGCAAGTTCGCCTGCTGTTGCTTTACGGTTACTGGTTATAGCAGAAATTTGTTTTTTCAGGTTGTTGATTTCCGCCTGTCTTTCTGATAAATTTCCTTGTAATTCAGTGTTATTTCCTGTTGCTGTATCCAGCCGGGCCAATGCATCATTGTACTCCTGCTCAATCACATTGCGGGCGGAGTCTACGTTGGTATACTCCATTTGAAGCTGTGTGATTGACTCTTTGGTTTTGTTCTTATCATAAATAATGTAAGCCCAGGTACCCAACAGGGCCACGATTAAAATACCGTATATTAGTCTACGATCATCTCGCTTTGTTGGTGTTGGCTGTGGTTGTGGATTGCTTGCAGAATACTGCGGTGTGTAACTCATGGTAATTGTAGTTTAAGTAACTAAATGGTAGTTTAAGTAATTAATTAGGTAAAACTATGGCCAATAGTAATTATTTTTTTGACTTATTAATGATTGATATAGAAACGGTTCCACAAGTTCCGAATTTCAATCAACTTTCCGCTAATTGGCAGATGCTATTCAGCGAGAAGATTTCAAAAACAATGCCAGAAAACCAAAGTATAGAGGATGGTTACAGGCAAAAGGCAGGAATATTGGCAGAGTTTGCTAAGGTTATTTGTATATCCACCGGTTTTTTTTATGCTGATAAATCAGGTAACATTTGTCTAAAGATGAAAAGCAATTACGGCGATGATGAAGCAACCATTTTGAACGAATTTATTGAGCTTGTTAAAAAGTTTTCTGCCCATAACCGGAACTTTAAATTTGCCGGGCATAACATTCGCGAATTTGACATACCCTTTTTGTGCCGGCGCATGTTGATCAATAGTATTGATTTGCCCCCATCCTTTCAATTACAGGGTGCAAAACCCTGGGAAATAAACATGGTAGACACTTTGCAGTGGTGGAAATTCGGGGACTATAAGAACTATATTTCGCTACATCTATTGGCTAATGTGCTTGGCATACCAACATCAAAAAACGATATTGATGGCAGCATGGTTCAAGACGTATATTATGTTGAAAAGGATATTGATAGAATTGTAGCCTATTGCCAAAGGGATGTTGTGGTTGTTGCACAGGTGCTACAAAGGTTTAAAGGCTTTCCGCTAATACCTGCTGAATGCGTGTTTATCGCTGAATAGTTCTACATGATACATCGTTAGCCTTTTTAAAACCCAGATTCGAACAGGCTATAGCTTATTTATTATTTTATGCTCTATAATTTCCCCGATCTGGTCAGCTATCCATGGATCAATCAACCTGCGTTTGTCGGGTATCCACCTGCCCTGCTCATCAAATTTTATTTTAAACGAAACCGTCTTGCTTTGAGGCCGCGATAGTAATACTTTGTACTCCTGGATTTTACAATCATCTTTTTTATTTTTTGTGGGGGTTGTAATGGCCGCATGGTAAACGGTTCCATGCTTTTCAAACGAGCTTACAATCACATCAAATCCTGCTCTATCCATATTTTCCTTTTTCGTGCTTTTCTGTTGTTTAAATCTTAATGGTGTAATTCCGTGCTGTGGTGCATACAAACGATGTACTGTAAAAAAATGTTGTACATAGGATGTATAGTTTCTAACAGAAATTAAACATTAGTCTTATTCAGGTATCTTGTAATCTTCCCCACACGAGGGTTCTATTTTCTGGAGAAATCTTGTAAGGGGAAAGCAGCATT
>JANPPB010000084.1:0-3420 GCA_031428295.1 Segetibacter sp.
TAGAAATTGATTTGGATGAACGATTGGCTTTGTTACAGTAATGTAAGAACAATTATTCGAAATATTAACAACCGCACTCTTGGTCGCTTATCTCATCTCGGTGCCAATCGTTACCTTTGTCAGCCTGTCAAATTGGCTATGCAGTACATCGTAGCATCAAATTTGTTTTTACAGAAATTTTTTAACAGCAACTAATACAGACCTATCTATATGTTGAGTATACTTTCTAAAATTTTCGGCGGCAATAAATCGCAAAAAGATGTAAAACTGCTGATGCCCATTGTTGAAAAGGTAAACCAGTTTCTGAAGCAGTATGAAAGCCTGACCAATGACGAACTGAGAGGTAAAACCACAGAGTTTAGAACAAGGATTAAAAATCATCTACAGGAAATTGACAATACAGTTGAAGCAAAAAAGGCCGAAGCAGAAGCATTGCCCGTTGAAGAAATTAGCCAGAGGGATGTTATCTATCAACAAATTGATAAATTAAAAAAAGAACGCGACACCCAGATAGAAGCCATATTAGCAGAAATACAACCCGAGGCTTTTGCTGTTGTAAAAGAAACCGCAAAACGTTTTACAAATAATGCTGAAGTGGTTGCAACCGTTACGGATCTTGACCGCGAACTGAGCGTTCAAAAAGAACACATAAGTATTGAAGGCGACCAGGTAATTTATAAAAACACCTGGCTTGCAGCCGGAGGTGCCGTAACCTGGAACATGGTTCATTACGATGTACAGTTGATAGGTGGATCAGTATTGCACCAGGGTAAAATTGCTGAGATGGCAACAGGCGAAGGTAAAACGCTGGTGTCTACTTTACCTGCTTACCTTAATGCCCTGGTCGGCGAAGGCGTACACATTGTAACCGTAAACGACTACCTGGCCCGCAGGGACAGCGAATGGAACGGACCCATTTTTGAATGGCTGGGTGTTACCGTTGACTGCATTGACAAACATCAACCCAACACCGACAATAGAAGAAAAGCTTACCTGGCCGATATAACTTATGGTACCAATAACGAATTTGGTTTTGATTACCTGCGGGATAACATGGTGCATACCCCGGATGAAATGGTGCAACGCAAACATCATTTTGCAATGGTGGATGAGGTGGACAGCGTATTGATTGATGATGCAAGAACCCCGTTGATTATTAGCGGACCCGTACCAAGAGGCGACCAACAGGAATATGAAGCATTAAAGCCACGCATTTACCAGTTGGTGGAAGCGCAAAAAAAATTGACCAATCAATTTTTAAACGAAGCAAAGAAAAAACTTGCCGATGGCAACGATGATCCAAAAGATGGTGGACTGGCTTTAATGAGGGCCTCCAGAGGTTTACCAAAAAACAGTGCACTCATTAAGTTTTTAAGCGAACCCGGAATAAGGTCTAAACTTCAGAAAACAGAAAATTATTACCTGGCCGATCAGCAACGCGAAATGCCAAAAGTAGATGCTGAATTGTTATTTTATATAGATGAAAAAAACAATTCGGTTGAGTTGACGGACGGAGGAATTAGCATGATCACCAAGTCGGGTGAAGATCCAAACTTTTTTATACTGCCCGACATCAGCGTAGCGCTCAATAATATTGAAACCAATGGCACTTTATCGGTAGAAGATAAACTTCACCAAAAAGAAGGGTTGTTGAACGACTACTCATTAAAAGCCGACCGCATACATACCGCCCAGCAATTGCTTAAGGCGTATACCTTGTTTGATAAAGATGTTGAGTATGTGGTAATGGATGGTGCCGTTAAAATTGTAGACGAGCAAACAGGCCGTATTCTTGATGGCCGCCGGTATAGTGATGGCTTGCACCAGGCAATAGAAGCAAAGGAAAATGTAAAGATTGAAGCCGCTAGTCAAACCTATGCTACTGTTACGCTGCAAAACTATTTTAGAATGTACCATAAGCTGGCCGGTATGACCGGTACCGCCGAAACGGAAGCTGCTGAGTTATGGGACATTTATAAACTGGATGTAGTTACCATCCCAACCAATGTTACTGCTATTAGATTAGACGAGCAGGACATGATCTTTAAAACCAAGCGTGAAAAATACAAAGCCGTTATTGAGAAGATAGAAGAATTGCGCAATAGCGGACGCCCCTGCCTGGTGGGTACTACCAGTGTGGAAGTTTCTGAATTGTTGAGCAGAATGCTAAAGCAAAAACAAATACCGCACAACGTACTAAACGCAAAACAACATGCCCGTGAAGCACAGGTAGTAGCCGAAGCCGGTTTGGCCGGTGCCGTTACTATTGCAACCAACATGGCCGGTCGTGGTACGGATATTAAGCTTGGAGCTGGTGTGAAAGATGCCGGTGGCCTTGCAATACTTGGTACCGAACGACATGAAAGCCGACGTGTAGACAGGCAGTTGCGTGGTCGTGCAGGCAGACAAGGCGATCCGGGATCGTCTATGTTCTTTGTGTCGCTTGAAGATGATTTGATGCGCATGTTTGGTAGCGAACGAATTGCAAAGGTGATGGACTTTGCAGGTTACAAAGAAGGCGAAGTAATACAGCACAGCATGATTACCAAGAGCATTGAAAGAGCACAACGCAAAGTAGAAGAAAACAACTTTGGTATACGTAAACGATTGCTTGAGTATGATGATGTGATGAATAAACAACGTACCGTAATTTATTCAAAGCGTAATCATGCCTTGTTTGGAGACCGGCTTGCGCTTGATCTTGATAATGCATTTTTTCTGGTGGCTGAAGGGCTGATCACTTCGTTTAAAGAACAAACAGACTTTGAAGGTTTCCGTCTTGCAGTGATCATGAATTTTGGTATTGATACCAGCATTACTCAGGAGGAACTGGACAAAACTTCGAACCAGCAGCTTACAAATAAACTATATACAGAAGCAATAAATAACTACCAACACCGTAAGGCTGAGATAGGTGACAATGCTTTACCGGTGTTTAAAAATATACGCCAGCAACAGGGACCAAACATTGCCAATGTGGTGGTACCATTTACCGATGGAAGAAAAATAATGCAGGTTTTGGCTAACATGGATAAGACCATTGAATCTAATGGTAAAGAGTTGGCAAATGCTTTGGAAAGAAGTGTATCACTTGGCCTTATTGACGATAGCTGGAAAGAACACCTGAGGGCAATGGATGATTTGAAGCAAAGTGTTCAAACTGCATCGTACGAGCAAAAAGACCCGCTCGTAATTTATAAGATGGAAGCTTTTGGCTTGTTTAAGAAAATGGATGAAGAGGTAAATAAAGAGATCGTTTCTTTTTTATGTCACAGCGCTATACCTGTTGAAGAGGATACCCGCAGGCCTGTACAACAACAAATAAGAGAAGGCCGCGAAGAGAAGACAGACATGAGCAAGATGCGCATTAATAAGGCTGAGATAGATGCAGCAGGCCAGGATTATGCAGCAAATGAGAAT
>JANPPB010000085.1:0-3539 GCA_031428295.1 Segetibacter sp.
TTAGTAAAGGAAAAACCGAAAGCCAATGCAGCCAGTACGCATGAGGGTATGAACATGCCCATGAAAGAGGGTGATAAACAAATGCATGATATGAATGGTATGAAAATGGACGGCATGCAAATGGGTGATAATGCTACAATGGACAATATTAAAATGGCAAAAAAGAATTTAGGTCCAATAAAAACTATCACCAGCAAAGTAGCCCCACGGACAGTTGTTTATCATTTATACATCAGAGATACTACGGTAATTTTCGGTAAAAAACCAAAACGAGCTATTGCAGTCAATGGTCAGATACCAATGCCTACTTTAACTTTTACCGAAGGTGATACTGCAGAAATATGGGTGCATAATGAATTGAAAGAAGAAACATCGTTGCATTGGCATGGTCTGTTTTTACCCAACAAAATGGATGGCGTTCCTTTTCTTACCCAAATGCCTATTAAGCCTGGAGCAACCTATCTTTATAAATTTCCGATTGTACAGCACGGCACACACTGGTACCACAGCCATAGCGGTTTGCAGGAGCAAATTGGTATGTATGGTGCATTCATTATGAACAAAAGAAAAGAGTGGGATATACCAACGATACCGGTTGTATTAAGTGAATGGATTGACATGAAACCGGAAGAAGTGCATCGCAGCCTTCACGCTGCTACCGATTGGTTTGCGGTGCAAAAAGGTGCCACTCAAAGCTATTTAGAAGCAATAAAGTTGGGTTGGTTTAAAACAAAAGTGAAGAACGAATGGAAGCGGATGAATGCGATGGATTTAACGGATGTGTATTACGACAATTTTTTAATAAATGGTAAAAATCAAAACGAGCAGCCACAATTTAAAGCAGGTGACAAGGTAAGGTTGCGGATAGCTAACGGTGGAGCGTCTGATTATTTTTGGCTTAGTTATTCGGGTGGAAAAATAACCGTTGTAGCAACCGATGGTAATGAGGTAGAACCCGTGGAAGTTGACAGGTTAATTATTGCTGTTTCTGAAACATATGATATTGTCCTAACCATTCCTGAAAATAAGAGCTATGAATTTTTAGTAACACCGGAAGACCGTACAAAATTTGCTTCGATGTGGTTGGGCAGTGGTGAGAAAGTGCCTGCCGTAAGATGGAAACGACCTAAATATTTTGCAGGCATGAAGATGATGAATGACATGATGGATATGAATGGGAATTTGATTGAGATGGAAGGAATGGAAATGAAAAATCAAATAATGGATATGAACACAGTAATGTATCCAGAGATTACAGGCGAGGAACTCCGCGGTCTTAAAAAAGTACAAAGGATGGATATGAAAACGGCGGGAAACCAAGCTTCTCCTTCTTCAGAAAGAGTGGGCGGCGAAGTTAAAAAGCAAATGGATCATAGCAGTCACAATATGGCAGGCATGAATATGGCTGCCTCTTCTTCGGATATGGCGGCGGAGGGTGAGGCCGATATTGTCTCACTTAATTACGAAATGTTGAGGGCACCTGAAAAAACCACTTTACCCAATGGTCCGTGGAAAGAATTGAAATTTGACCTTACCGGCAATATGAACCGCTATGTTTGGAGCCTCGACAACAAAGTAGTTTCAGAAAGCGATAAGATACTTATTAAAAAAGGCGAGAACATAAGAATTATACTTTACAACAATAGTATGATGCGCCACCCCATGCACCTGCACGGGCACGACTTTAGGTTATTGAACGGGCAAGGTGACAATGCCATTATGAAAAACATTATTGACATTATGCCTATGGAAAGAGACACACTGGAATTTAACGCAAACGAACGGGGTGGCGATTGGTTCTTTCACTGCCATATCCTCTACCACATGATGAGCGGGATGGGCAGGGTTTTCAGTTACGATAATCCACTGGTTGATAAAACAGACATTACCAATCCCAAAGTAGCAAGGCGCGGATTAAATTCCGATGATAAAAAATTTCATCCTATGGGCTCCGTAGGACTTGAAAGTAACGGCAGCGATGGAGAATTTATGCTGGGCAGTACCCGCTACCGTCTTTCCACAGATTGGCGGATTGGTTCAAAGGCACATCATGGTAATGAGAGTGAAACTTATTTTGGACGTTTTTTGGGAAGGAACCAGTGGTGGTTTCCTTTTATTGGTTTTGATTATCATCATAATAGGGCAAGAGACGAACAGGATCAAAAAAACATGTTTGGGCAAATCAGTAATCAGGCAAACAGGAAGGCTTTTGTTGCCGGTGTTCAATACACATTACCAATGTTGATAAACGCCGAAGCAAGAGTGGACAGCAAAGGGAAATATCGTTTTCAATTAATGCGGGACGATATTCCGGTAGCGCCAAGATTAAGAATGAACCTCATGGGCAATTCCGACAAAGAGTACATGGCGGGGTTGAGGTACATCATAACTAAATACTTTGGTATTTCAACTCACTACGATAGTGATATGGGCTATGGCGCAGGTATTACAATAACGTACTAAACAAAAATGCAACAGTCAATAAGCAATCGGCGGGTGATAAGGTTTTGGGTTATATTTTTTTGGTGACCAGCAATAGTTTTTCAATTAAGCATCGTTGTGTCACTCACTTGTACCGCAGCGCTAAATGCAGCGAAAGAAAAACGAAACGTCATAGCGAGGAGGAAGGGCGAAGCAATCCGCTGATAGAATTAAAAAGAAGCTGATAATGTAAAAGCAGATTGCTTCGTTCCTCGCAATGACGTTCTTACAAAGAGTTTTTCCCTGTGTTCCTCACTGTCGTAAAGTGTCTCTGTGGTTCAAAAAATAAACCTCAAAGACACAGCGGCACAGCGTTTCACAGAGAGGGCAAGGGAACTTTAATTTTCTAAAGGTTTTCCCTTTGCGTCATTTCGTTGCTTTCCTTTGCACCTCTGCGTGAAAGAAAAAAATCGGTATCTAAAAATTAAAACAATATGAAACAAAAACTCAGCCTCGTTATTTTAATGTGTTCCTTTTCTGTTTTCTCCTTCGCACAAAAAGGCGATATAGAAACCATTAAACAAACGCTAAACAACTACAAACAAAAAATTGAAAGCCTCGATACTTCCGGTGTATCAAATCTCTTTATACCCAAATCACAAGTAATCGAGCAGGGCAAAAATGAAGGCACCATTAGTAATTACCTTGCACATCATCTTGGTCCTGAATTAAAAGATTTTAAATCCTTTAAGTTCACAAATTATAATGCAGATGTAAAAGTAAATGGCAATTATGCCTACACTACCGAAAGCTATACTTATACCATTACACTTAAAGATGGTAAAGAAATAATAAGTAATGGATTTGCAACATCGCTGTTACAAAAAATAGAAAACGAATGGAAGATTGCGCAAACCCATTCTTCATTCCGCAAGGCAAAATAAATATTCACTATAAAAAACAAACACTCATGAACAAGTTAAAAATGATTTTAGTAATGGCTATAGCCATTTTCAGTTTCAGCGCCGCAAATGCGCAAACAACGAAAAAGAAAAGCAAAACAAAAAAAGAAACCGCTGCCATGCAGTACCAATGCCCTATGAAATGTGAAGGTGAAA
>JANPPB010000086.1:0-2611 GCA_031428295.1 Segetibacter sp.
AGAAATAGTGGATAAAACCTTTTACAGGCCTTCAGATAAGGATGATTTGGATAACGATTTCTGGGCAGTGGGCTATGCAAACTTAGGCTTGTTAGGCTTTGTGGTTGAAGTAACCTTTACCTGCGAACGGGCATTTAATGTGAGAGGAGCTGAAGAAACTACACAAACGCAGAAAAGCATTGTTGACATTACCAATCTTAGCAGCGCATCAAAACAAAGCGTGTTATCATTTCTAAAGGGAAGTGATTACACACGCATTCTCTATTGGCCGCAAAAGACAATTAATAAAATATTGCTGTGGTCAGCCAACAAAGAGCCGATAACTAATTGGCAAAATTATAAGCCCAACCCATACCATAGCTTGCCAATTATTAATGGATCAACCACATTGGCAAATAAAATATTTGGCGGAATATTCCATTTTCTGGGCTGTACACTCGTGAAAGCAAGGGGATTTGTTATAGCTCATTTTGCAAACAATCAAGCCCGGGAAGCAGCTATTAATGAATGGTTTGAAAATTTAAATATCTCTATTTTAAAAGTGGTTTTAGGCGTAGTTGCCCCAAATGGCAAAAAAAACTTTGACGATGCATGGTGGCGTGCCTTACCTATGGATAATGAGTATAGCGACAAATTTGCGCCGGTAAAATTTACTGAGTTGTGGATGCCCATTAGCGAAACAGGAGAGGTATTAAATCGCTTAAATGAGTTTTATAAAAAGCCGGGGAATGCAGGTACATTCTGCAGCGAAATTTATCCAGGTAGAGCAAATAATTTTTGGCTCAGCCCGGGATATGGTACTGACACGATAAGAGTGGATGTGTTTTGGTTTGGTAGAAACGTTGGAGACCCTGTAGACTATTTTACAAAATTCTGGAATGTATTTAAAGACATGAATTTTCGGTGTCATTGGGGCAAATACATAGGACCATTGAAAAAGAAAGAACTGAAATTATTAATCAAAAGTCCTTTTCCTAAATGGCAGCAGTTTTTGGATTTGCGATTGAAACACGATCCCAATGAAATTTTTTTAAATGACTATTGGAAAGCACACCTTGATCTTAGCTAAGGCTTATAAACATGCTCTGTTGTTTTTACTGTTAAAGATGTAACCCGTTTATAAATGATACCGATAATCGATCTGCATTGCCACCCCGCACTTAAGGTTTACATGTTTAATAAAGATATCAGGCATGTCCATCATCCATGGTCTGATGTGTATCCTTTTGGCATGCATGTAGACTTACCCGGTATGAAAGAATCTAATGTTAGAGTTATTTTATGCAGCCATTATATACCCGAAGCCGGGTTTGGAAATTTGGACAAAAGTGAGTGGTTGTTTAAAATTTTACGATTGCTCCTGCACAGCATCATGCGTAGGTGGGAAAGCTATAATGAACCCGATGATGCCTACAAGAAAGTGTTACAAAGTATTGACCAGGTAAACCGCCAGGTTGCTGAGGGTGGCGATCAATTTAATGTAGCTTCGGCATCAAATAGTGCTGAGTTTGAAATAGCCTGGAGGCTGGGTAAAACCATTGTGTTGCACACCATAGAGGGGTCTCATCAATTGGGAAGTCATTCAAACTTTTTAGAGCACTACATTGCTCATCTTAAAATTTTAAAGAACAAAGGTGTTTGCAGCATTACACTCGCTCATTTTTTTGAAAATCCAATTTGCGACACCGGCGGCGGAATTCCTCCCTCCACTGCAATAAAAATTGGTTATCCCGAAAATGCATGTACAAACAAAGGGTTGTCTTCAATAGGGGCGGATGTGGTTAATTGGTGCCAGGATAATGGTATGCTGATAGACCTGGTACATTGTTCTATAAAAACAAGATCGCAGGTTTATGATATTTTAGATCTACGATTGAAAGATGGAAAAATAATTCGTCCCGTGAGCTTTACCCATACCGGCGTTCGGGAAATTGCAGGGCCAAATATGAAGATAGAATGCGACAAATTTTTTTTACCTGATTTGTACGAAATAGAAAAAATAAGTACTTACAAAGGTGTGGTAGGTTTAATCTTAATGAACTATTGGCTTATTGGTATAGAAGAGGATGATCCCGGAAAAATTGACCATGCTATCCCATTTATTTTGGAATCAATTGATCGTATTTATAATCGTTTACAACATTATGATTCCATAGCGATTGGCACGGACCTGGATGGCTTTAGCCAGGTACCGGATGATTTGGGACACATCAGGCTGTTGAGTAAATTATCATCTGCCATTGAGAACAAGTTTGGAAGAGAAGTAGCCGAAAAAATCTGTTACCAAAATGCTCTAAAACTGTTACGGAATGCGTGGGATTAGATTAGGGTGGAGGTTTTTGATCGTTATTTAAAGCACATGTTAATGTTGTGAGCTTTACCCGCATAATGCAACAGAAAATGCCTTCAAAATATTCATTATATCGCTGATTTATTAAGCATCAACAATCCCTCATCTAACTTTCTTTTCAATATTTATTCTCTGTTTTATAGGTCATTTCTTTATCTTAAGCTCTCAAGTAATTTGCTAATACACATCTATGCAGCAACCACTATGCTCTCTAACTAAACTGCTATCAATTATTTTTTTGACAGCCTGTTCTACCGCAAT
>JANPPB010000087.1:0-4568 GCA_031428295.1 Segetibacter sp.
CTTAATGCCGGTTGTTCTGTAGCCCGTAAACAGCTAACTGCTACAGTCTTCGTATCAACTGTTGGAGATCAATACTTTTAACAACAAGGAGCCGTTTCGACATGTCTTCGGTCGGTTCACTTTCGTTCAGCTTCTTTACACCTACCTGATCTCGTTAAACGAAACCTTTTGCCTGAACGTTCAGCACCATGCCTTTTAAACACAGCACCTTCAGGTGGTTTAGTACCAACGACTGTACGCCGATACTGATAGACCTACTATCATCTTTTATACAGCATTGAAAAGAACTATCCATTCTTTCATTCGTGACACACCCAACAAAGGCAAAAAAAGATGTTGAAAACTCTGACTTATTAAATGAGTTGGGAATTTTTCCAGACAGAGAAAAACTTCAAGTAGTTCAAAGCGAATTAGGGAATGCACAAACATTGAAAGAAAAAAAGCAGTACGATAAAAATACATCGGTAAGCTTAAATGACTATGAAACATTCCCCTTCTTCTTAGAAAAATATATCGAACACAAGAAAAATTATCCGTCAGGTGTTGTTAGTCGCACAAATGAAGACAAGCCGTTATATAGATGGTTTGTGAAGATGAGAGATTTCTACGCATTAAACATTTTGCCTAAAGACTTTGAAAAGGAATTAAGCAGGGAGGAATTTCCCTTTGGTGACGCCAAAGAAGCTCTTCGGCTTTGGAAATGGGACAGAAGGTTTGATGAATTGTTAGATTATATGGAAATACATAAAATGAAATTTGCCTATGTTCCCCAACATAAATCAAACAAACATCCTTATCATTCTTTGGGGCAGTGGTTCGCACAACAAAAACAAAGGAAAAACAATAACTATCCACCACCAATCACTGACTACGAAATGGAGAAATTTAGTTCAGTAAATTTCAAATGGTTTTCAGTCAATGCAGGTGGTTTGAGAGATGACGATACTTGGCTTGAAAATTATTTTAGGTTACAAGAATTCAAAAAAATATTTAACCATGCCAATCCATCTCAAACAAGTAAAGACCCAGACACTAAAAAATTAGCAAAATGGGTGAATGACCAAGTAACCTTACATAATACAGGAAAGACAAATTCAAAGGGTGAGAAAAAGACCTTAATTAAAGAAAGAGAAGAATTATTAGAAGAGCTTGGTGTTGACTGGCATTGGCAACTTAATAAATACAAAAGAAAACTTGAAGAACAAATAGAGGCATATTTAGAATTCAGGAAAGTTTATCCAGATGAAAAGCAAAAAAATGGTGACAAGAGATTTGACGATGTTCTTGAATGGAAATCACTGACAAGGTATAGATACAAAGGTGATACTTTGCCAGAAAACAAATGGCGAATGGACATTTTAAATTCGGACAGAGTTAAATTTCCTTGGTAGCTACATCCTACTGACATGCCAGCAGGCAACATTGGTATTGCTGCAAGTGGGGCTGGCCGTTGAAACATCGGCTGTTTGCATTGCTGTACTTTTGTTCGGGCAGACGAGTTTCAATTTGGCTTTGGTAAAATCAATCAATTTCAAACTAATCATTTAGCTTCGGCAACGGGCGGGAAGATTTTCAAATACCAGTTCATCGCCAAGCCTGCAACGTTGTACGTCATCAAAACAAGCATTTCTATAGGCAGTCAGCCTAACATGAGTTATCGGGAAAGAAGAAATAATCTAATAAATCAAATTAATTTTTATATGCGTATACATATTCTTCCAATACTCATGTTAGCAGTAGGATTTCAAACAATCAGCTTTGCACAAGATATTTCGAATAAACGTTATCCTTATGAACCTGCTTCAAAAGCTTCAACCGATATTTCCAAAGGAGAGTTGTTGCAGTTTTCATTTAAGCAGTCAAAACTGTATCCTGGCACCATTCGGTCTTATTGGGTATACGTTCCAAAAGAATATAAACCTGAAAACCCTGCCTGTTTATTTGTTTGTATGGACAACGTAATATTTAACGCACCTACCGTTTTTGATTATTTGATAAGTAAAAATGAGATGCCCGTAACGATTGGAGTGTTTATACAATCAGGTACTATTATAAAAAATGATAGTACTGTTATACGGTATAACCGAACGAATGAGTTTGATAATATGAATGATCGCTTTGCCCGTTTTATTGAAGAGGAGATTTTACCGGACGTAAAGAAACAAAAAACCGTTGACGGGAGGTCAATTAATATATCCCACTTAAGTAATGACCATGCTATTGCCGGTGCCAGCAGTGGAGCAATTTGTGCTTTTACTGTTGCATGGCATCGTCCGGATTTATTCAGTAGGGTGTTTAGTGCTATAGGTACTTATGTTGGGATGCGAGGCGGTGACCAATACCCGGTTCTCATTCGAAAAACAGAAACTAAGCCAATACGTGTTTATTTGCAGGATAACAAAAACGATTCCTGGAACCCTTTATTTGGTGATTGGTTCAAATCTAATGTTGATATGGAGGCTGCATTGAATTTTTCGGGGTATGAGGTAACTAATATGTGGCAAGAGGGTGGACACGAGACAAAGCAGGCTACAGCAATTTTTGCCGATGCAATGCGGTGGCTTTGGAAGGGCTGGCCTGAGCCGGTAAGAAGTGGTCCATCAGCCAATAATATGCTTACCGCTATTCTTGACACAAATGAGCAGTGGCAGCAGGTTATACAACCGATAACGACTAAGAAGCTTAAACCGAATAATATAGCTATACTTCCAGATGGAAGTCAATACATCTTGAAGGACGGAACTATTTTTTACAAGACAAAGGAGAGAACTGTCGTAGTGGATAAAGATTCTAACCTGGGTTATGCTCTTGCTGTGTCACCGGACAAACGGCAGTTGGTTGTAAGTGGTAAGCAGTCACATTGGTTGTATGATTACATCATACAACCAGAAGGGATACTCGCAGATAAACAACTATTGTATTGGCTGCATAATCCTGGCAATGATGATACAAGTGAAGTACGTAGTATGTCCTTTGATACCAATGGGAACTTATATGTTGCAACTGAAATTGGGGTGCAGATTTGTGACCAAAATGGAAGAGTAAGAGCTATATTATCTTTAACAGCAGGTGCGGTCTCGTCATTATGGTTTGATGGGGAAAAACTGGATAATTTATTTGTCAGCTGTGGTAGTAAAGTATACAAGCGCAAACTGAGAGTAACCGGGTCTCTTTCAACACAAAAGGCGGTTATTCCACCATCGCAGAGAGGAGGCTAATTTTTTTAATCCTGAATATCGAAGGACGAACGTACAACATTAAGCGGAGTAGACGAAAAGGCCCCAAACGAAGCCCCGATAAGAAACGACTTATCGGGGCTTTTTGTTCTACTCCCTGTTGACCGTAGTCGGCCTGCTCTTGGGGTGCAAAGTAGCCTTGCATTTGAGCCGGGTTGTGTACGCTTAGTACCCATGCAATATGGCGCTGTAGTGTTTTAGTGTTGCCGGCTGTAGTAATTGCGTTTGTAAGCTCATATTGTGTTCGCTTTTTTTGTTTTTTATTTCTGTATGCACTACTTTTTTTCGGTGCCTTGCATACCTCTTGCAATACGTTCTTCAACGTTTCAGGAATAAATTTCTTTTTGTTCGCCGTTTATAGTCTCTATTCCCTTTGCACTTCTTTGTGGCCTTTTACATCCACCACGTAGAGCAGTAGCAGTTTTGCTTTTTTGCAGCACCGGCATAATAAGCCATCAGTGCCATATTTTTCTATCCTCCTTATGGTGGTGCTTATTTGCACCTGTGCTGCATGTTGAGGTAAATTTATCTGCCGCAATATTTCATTTACCCGCTGCTTTCGTTTGTAATTGCCCAAATAACCATAGTGCCTGATTTTGCAAAAGTGGGGTGGTAAAATATGTTGATCATACCTTCTTAAAAATTCCTCGCCACTTAAGGTCATCTTCTTTTTGCTACCATTATCAGCATAATCTTTGTACTCAAAGGTTACATTGTTGTCAATATCAATTCGCTTTATCCGGTGATTGCTGATGGCCACTTTATGGGTGTACCTTCCAAGGTATTCGAGCACCTGGGCAGGCCCGCCCATGGGCTCATTAAAGTTAACGATCCACTCCATGTTATATTGCGATGAGCGCAATGTGAGCCAGTCATTTTGCTGCTCTTCGCTCATCACTACAATGCCTTTGTCTATCTGCTGTTGCAACTGCTTAAGAAAGTATGCCCGGTACACCGGCTGCACTGCTGCTGTTGGAAATAAAAATTTGTGCTTTGCTTTTAGAGCTTCCTGCCAACGTTTGTCTTTATCTATACCACCACCGCTTACAATGCAATGCATATGTGGATGAAAGCTTAACTGCTGTCCCTCCCGTATGCTTCGCACGGGACAGGCACGTATGCAGCACTGCTATAATGCCCGGTTGTGCAGCGAGGTACTTCTAGCCTTTGCCCGTGTTCAAATAAGCATTCCGCCGTTGCAGTGTGTTATCACCTGCAACATGTGCGTTGGTTTACACTAGCCTAAGTAATGTGTCGGAAAATGAAAATTGTCTTGACTGCTCTCATAAAAACAGGTTAAAGGGTATTTGTATTCTTTCGGAAATAGGCATA
>JANPPB010000088.1:0-11168 GCA_031428295.1 Segetibacter sp.
GTAAAATAATTGAAGATTTAAAGTTGAAATAATTACTGATACTTATATTAAAAATGCCGCAAGACCTTGAAAGTTTGGCGGCATTTTTATTGGTTGAGTTCTTTTGGTCAATTGTTTATTAATGGTTGTAATCGATTTAATTGTTAACACCCTGAACGAAAACAGGCTGGCACTTGCCGCTTTCCTGCCTCATTTTATACCTTGCACAAATAATGAAAAATTATACCGATACGTGGCAACACAAGGGATTGAGGAACAAACTGGTTTCAGTCTTACGCGATAAAGGTATAACCGACGAAAAGGTACTTGCTGCTATTAACAATATTCCCCGACATTTCTTTTTAGATACGGCATTTGACAAGATTGCTTACGAAGACAGGGCATTTCCCATTGCTGAAGGACAGACTATTTCGCAACCCTACACCGTTGCTTATCAAACCCAGTTGTTAGAGGTAAAGCCCTATGAAAAAATATTGGAAGTAGGTACCGGAAGTGTATACCAGGCCACCGTTTTAGCCGAATTGAAGGCAAAAGTTTTTACAATCGAAAGGCAGAAAAAGCTATTTGAGGATAACAAAACTTTTATTTTTAAAAGCAAGTATCCCAACATCAAATTTTTTTATGGCGATGGTTTTGAAGGACTTCCTACCTATGCGCCATTCGATAAAATAATCATCACCGCAGGTGCACCATTTATTCCGCCCAAACTATTGGATCAGCTTAAAACAGGTGGCAGAATGGTAGTGCCGGTAAACGAAGGAGCCCACCAACGAATGATTAGGATTACCAAAATGAAGGATGGTAGTTTTGATGAAGAGTCGTTTGACTATTTTTCTTTCGTACCCATGCTGCAGGGCAAGACGGGAAAGTAAGCTGCAAAAAAAATCCGAAGCGAGACAAGCAGGCTTTGGATCGGCATATTGAACATTATTATTGGATCGGCATTTCTGCACCACCACCCTGATCGGCTTTTGTATTTTTTCTTTTAAACAGGCTCACATCAAATTTACCAAAGCGGTACGAGAAGTTTAACCGGGCAACCTGCGGGTCTCTTCTACGCTCAGAAGTTTGTTTCAGGAACGATGACTCAACATAGGTGCTAAATAGTTGTGTTCTTAAAAAGTCGTTCATACTTAAGGTAAGCGAAGCGCTGTTTCCACCTTTCCAGGTCCAGTCTTTACGTACTGCTATGTCAAAACCATAACGCGGGTTTATGTAGCCCTGGGCGGTAGCTGTTGGGCCGCCGCCAAACATCATTCCTCCACGTCCGCCACCACCGCCACCACCGCGGCCACCTTCTGAAGGTAAAACGGTCTTAGCATAATATTCACCTGAAAGCTGTATCGACCACATTTTCTTAATCTTTATGTTATTGTTCATCTTGGCAAACCAACTGGTACGTTGGTTATTTATAGCACCTGTTTTGGGGTCGGTAACATTCACTTTTGAATTAAACAGGTTAAAGTTCAGGGTCATGTCGTACCATTTGGTAACCGGCAACCTGTTTGTCAACTCAATACCAAATGTTAGACTATTGTTTGCGTTTACAAAAGTGTTGAACAATACACTGTCAAGGCTCGAATAATGGAAGCCTGTATCAGGATTTGCTCCGTAATATTGAAAGCGGGTTATCAGGTTGTTGTTCTGTTTAAGGAACGTACTTGCTAAAAAATTTGCGCCTTTTTTGTAATTGTAGTTATACGATAGCTCAAGCGAGTTGGTAAACTCAGGCTTTAAACCCGCATTACCCACACTTAAATTTTGTGGATCGCTGTAATCAATAAAAGGAATTAACTGGAAAAAGTTGGGCCTGTTAACCCTTCTGGAATAGTTGAATTGAACATCCTGCTTGTCGCTCAATTTATAGGTTATAAAAGTGCTGGGGAAGAATGATAAGGGAAAGTCAACTTTGAAGTCTGAGTTTGAGTTCTGGCCTATCAGCTTACCATCGTATGTAGAACTTTCTGCCCTCAATCCAAACTGGTAACTAAACTTATTAACCTGTAAGCTATAAGTTGCATAAGCAGCATAAACCTGGTCGGTGTATTTGTACTTGCTGCTAATTGAATTTGATATTTTATACTTCCTGGAAAGATGATCGAAGAAGAACTGTTCATTGCTGTTTTCGAAATTCCTGATAGCACCTCTTACACCAAATTCAATCTTTTGCTTATCGGTTAATGGGTTGGCATAATCCGATTGAATTATGAGGTTTGTTTGTTCGCCTCTACCCCTGGTTTGCTGCATAACTGCAAGCTTTTTGGGATCGTTTACCGGGGTAAAAGTTTGAGTGTTGATAAAATTGCTATTGTCGTTTTTGCTGGCATTATAATTTACATCTGCAGTTATTTCGTGACCAGTTTTTGCAAAGTTGTGTTTGAAGCTAAATTGTGATCCAAGGTTCCTAAAGTTGAAACGACTGTTTTGCAACACGGAGTTGTACGAGGTATAGGTATTATTGATGAAGGAGTCAATACGTTGTTGGTCGTTGTTTGAAAAATTACCACGAGCCATATTTGCAGTTACGGTTATTGTATTCCTATTGTCAATCAGGTAATCAAAACCTGCACGTCCAAACCCAAACACACCTTCGCCTATAGGCCTGGATGTTTGGAAAATTCTACTTGGTGAGTTGGTGATATTAACCCTGTCTGTAGTTCCCCAAGATTTTGACTTACGCTGGTTGTACATACCGCTTGCAAAAAAGTTGATCTTATTTTGGCGGAAGTTTATATCGCCACCCAAATTTAATTTTCCGCGACTATCAACGCCACCACGAATACCGCCGTTGTAGCCTATTTTTTTATTCTTCTTTAAAACAATATTCAGTATACCCGCATTGCCACCCGATGCATCAAATTTTGCTGAAGGATTGGTGATTAACTCTACCCTGTCAATCAAATCGGCTGGTATTTGCTCCATGGTCAGGGTAGTTGGCCTTCCATCAACAAAAAGTTGAGGGGTGGAGTTTCTCAATGTCACATTTCCATCAATGTCAACACTTAATGAAGGAATGCTTTTCATTACCTCGGTGGCTGTCTGGCCCGAACTTACCAGGTTCTTGTCTACATTAAAAATCTTTCTGTCAACACCCATTTCAAACATCTGCCTGGTTGAGGTAACGGTTACATCGGCCAAAACCGATGCATCAACAATCATCTTAATGTTACCAAGATCCTTATCAACCATTCCCAGCATTTGCTGCATACCGCCTCCTGAGCCTGCCTCTCCGGGCTTAGGCATGTTTATGTTAAAGCTTACTTTTTGTTCAATTGGTTTAAAGCCGATAGCTGAAATGCGAAGTTTAAAATTTCCAAATACAGGTAGGTTTTCAAGGCTGAAATCGCCATTGGGCTTTGAAATCATAGCCTTTATAGTTATCTCTGTTTGTTTCTTTGTAGCCGTATCAAACTTGTTGCCTATTAATTGAATAGTAGCTCCATCAATACCTTTTTTTGACTTTTCTTCAGTAATTTTTCCATACAAATGGCCAACATTCATGGCGGCACCTCCGCTCATTCCACCCGGCCTTCCCATACCACCCGGCATTTGCGCATACATTGTAGAAGAAGCAAACAGAAGCAGGCTAAATATAATTTTACTCATGATAAGGTGTAAATAGTGTCTACAAAATTGTTATAGGTTGTTCCAATATTAGCACCCAATAATGATAAGCGGTAAATGGAACAAAATAGTTGGGGCAATGTTTAAAACAAGTGCCTGTTTAAACTTAAAAGAAGGGTAAAGGGCGGGTGTATTTTTTTATTGAATGAGATCCAATCAATCAGGTGCCGATAAAATAAGTAATCAATACCTGGAGTAAGCCTATTAAAAAACCAAGAACTCCACCAATTATTTCAATAAACTTAAACTCCTTCGACATTATTTGATTTAAGATGTCTTCAAATTTATCGGTCGAAAATTTGCTGACTTTTTCTATTACTATTCGTTCAAGATCTAAATCTGATTGAAGGGTTCCCATGTAATTCTTCATGATTACCGGAAAGAGTTGTTCCAGTTCTTCTACAAAAATTGTTTTAAACTGAAATATGGTTTGTTCGCCCAAAAACATGCCTATCATAGGCATTTTTTCTTTCAGCTTTTCTTTAAGAAAATGCTCTATATGCTCTTCTACAACCGGCATAATCTTTTTAAGATTATTTGGATCAGTAACCTTTTGTTCAATGTCGTTAAACGAAATCAATTCGGAGCTGATGACCTTGCCCAGTTTTTCAGCAAACTGTACCTGGCGTTTTGGAAAAATGCCCTGGAACGTAATTCCTAAAATCTTCTTGGGTTCTCTGGGATGAAACAACATTTTTATCGCCACCCAATTGGTAATCCAACCAATAAATGCTGATATAACCGGAATAATAACTAACCACCAATTCATTTTAAGATTTTCATATTTACTAAAAAACCTTGCTTATAAAAACAAGGTTTAGACTCTTTAAAGGGAGACCGAGGGGTCTCGAACCCCCGGCCTTCAGTGCCACAAACTGACGCTCTAACCGACTGAGCTACGATCTCCATTTTTTACAGTGTGCAAAAATAAGGGAAAACACCTTTTAGATTCAAAATATTTGCCTATGAAAGAATAGAAAATTAAACCATGCAATAACAACTTTTGACGTTAAATCTTGTTACTTCAATAACAGATTGTGCCATTGCTTATGTAGTCATACGTATGAGTTGTCAGCCAGGAGTATTGGAGATAATCAAATTATTTTTACTTCCCCGCAAAAAAATTTAAACAAAGATCCATGATGCTCTTATACAATAATACCTCTTGTTATAGTAGCAATAATCCTCTGGCAAACGTATTGAAAACTAGTTGGTCAGATTAGTGATAGCACACTGAAAAATTGGTATGATACTTAATCATATATCTTAACATACCACCCATCAAAAACCTTTGTTAAGATGAAAAATGAGAATAACTTAAATTTTTTATTTCCGTTAATTTTGAGTCGAATGAAAAAAATTATACAATTTATGTTTAAACGTAAGGTTTGGCCTATTATACTCATCATCACATTCACCGGGGTGTTTCTTGCTTTCAGATCTAATGGAGAGGGTGGCAAAGGAACTACAAACCAGGAAAAAATTCTTACCTCTCTTACTGCTATCATAAAAGAAAATCATTACGATCCCAAGCCGATCGATAACGATTTTTCGAAAGAGGTTTTTAAAAGGTACCTGAATGCTATTGACCCCGATAAAAACATTTTTCTGCAAAGCGATCTAAAAGCTTTGAAAAAATTTGAACTGTCTATAGATGATGAAATGAATGGGGCCACTATACAATTGGTGCCTGCAGTAAACGAAATGTATGCAAAGCGTATTCACGAAGTTGCTGACATCTACAAACAAATATTGGCAAAGCCTTTTGACTATAATGTAGACGAAACGGTTATTATGAATGCAGACAAGCTTGAGTTTGCAACAAATGAAGTACAGCGTAAAGATATGTGGCGTAAAAAGCTGAAGTATTTAACCCTGGAGCGCTACTCTGATTTGTTAGATCAAAGAGAAAAGAACAAGGATAAAAAAGATTACAAAGCCAAAACCGATCTTGAAATTGAGGCGGAGGCCAGGACGAAAGTGGTAAAGATGATGGACAAAAGTTTTGACAGGCTGCGCTATAAGTTTACTGATGATGAGCGTTTCAACATATTTGTAAACACCATTACCAACTACATGGATCCGCACTCTGACTATTTTCCGCCGGTTGAAAAGCGGGGTTTTGATGAGCAAATGAGTGGTAAATTTTTTGGTATCGGTGCTTCGCTCAAAGAAGAAGAATCTAACATAAAGGTGGCTACTCTTATTACAGGCAGTCCTGCATGGAAAAGTGGTGAGGTAAAGGTTGGTGACATTGTAATTAAAGTTGCCCAGGGTAAGGATGAGCCGGTTGATGTATCAGGCTTTGCAGTAACCGATGCGGTTACGTTGATAAGAGGAAATAAAGGCACGGAAGTAAGATTGACCTTAAAACAGGAAGATGGAACTATAAAAGTGGTTTCGTTAATAAGGGATGAGATTGTGTTAGACGAATCGTATGTACGCAGTGCTATCATTAATGGTAAAGAAAAAGTTGGTTACATATATCTGCAGGATTTTTATGCAGACTTTGAAAAGCCCAATGGAGCAAGATGTGCACAGGATGTTGCCCGTGAGCTATTAAAACTAAAAGCTGAAAATGTTGAAGGTGTAATATTAGACCTCAGGGGCAATGGTGGAGGATACCTGATTGAAGCTATTAATCTGGTGGGCTTGTTTATTCCTGAAGGACCTGTAGTTCAGGTAAAAGAGCGGGAAGGAAAGCCTACAGTTATGAGCGATAACAACAAAGCAGTGATATACTCAGGGCCGCTTGCAGTTATGATTAATGAAACCAGTGCTTCGGCGTCGGAGATCTTCGCTGCTGCCATTCAGGATTATGGAAGAGGTATTATCATCGGTAGTTCATCAAGCTTTGGTAAAGGAACGGTGCAGCGCAACATACCGTTTGGAAGGCCTGTAGATATGTATACAGGACGTACAGAGTATGGCGCCATCAAGCTTACCCTTCAAAAATATTATCGTATCAATGGAGGCTCTACGCAATTAAAAGGAGTTACTCCTGATATCATTTTGCCGGATGAATATGAGTTTATGAAGTTTAAAGAGAAAGACAATCCAAACTCATTACCCTGGGATGAAATAGCACAATCTTCATACACACCCTGGAGCAGCCCGTTTGATCTTAAAACCATTCAGGCTTCAAGCGTTAAAAGGATAGCCGATAATCCATCTTTCAATTTAATTAGAACGAATGCTGAATGGTTGGGTAAGCAAAACGATAAAATGTATAGCCTTAGCCTGGCAAAATACCAGGAAGAACAAAAAAGACTGCGTGCTACCTTAAAGCAAAACGATGATTTATCGAGGTTAAAAACTGAGTTAACTGTTGTGCCACTTGCTGCTGATAAAGCCAAGTACGATACCACCACCAACAAAGACAAAGCTGAACGTTATAAAGCGTGGCTAAAATTTGTTAGTACTGATATTTATATTGATGAGGCAACCAAGGTTGTAAACGATATGATTGTAGGCAGCATTACCAAAGTTGCAACCAACCAATAAATTAGAAGCATTTAAAATATTAAGGGAGCCGCATGGCTCCTTTTTTATTTTTAAAAACCTTAAGCACGATTAATTAACAGCTTTTTCTAATAACCCGGGTATGATAACAATCTGTTGAAAGTTTGAATGCCGTAGTTTTATTTATGAATATATTTCCTCTTATGCGATCCATTTCCTTCTTCATGATCATCATATTTATATCAACTACTATTAAAGCACAGGACGATTTACATCCTGATTATAGAAGTAAAAGAGAACTGTTTACCCGTATTGTTGAGAAAGACATCAGGAGCGATATTGCTTCTTTTAGTATGGGTGGAATTGAGGAGAGTGTAGGAAAACTTCCGCTTCGTAGTTTGCCTGTAGCAGCTACCGGACCTGATTTTATAAAATTTGAAGGAGAAGGAATTCAGGTATCAGTTAAAGCAGGCGTGTTTGAACCACTGAAACACAAACTTGGTTACTACGATGATAAGTACCTGGTAAAGATTGATAACAAACCTTTTTTTGGCGACTATGGAAAAATACCCAGGACCACGATACAACAAGTAAGGATGATCTTTAACAGGGATACGATATTAGTACCACAAGCTGCTATGTCGGATTTATATAACCCCATTTTTACTTACAAAGATGGGGGCGTTGAAAAATCGTACAACAATGTTTTTATTTCGGGTGATGGTAAGCGGATATATGTGTATATGCTAAAAAGGGAAACTGGCGGCAGCTACGAGGTAACCTGGATCTTCCAGGATAAAAAGTATTTAAAGAGGGTAGTAGACTTTGGCTTTTTAAAATAGATGCAAAATCATCTGGGCTAAATTTTTTGCATTGCCAATATTTGTTGGTAAATATTTAAATTCTCCTCGTCAAAACATACAAAAACTACTTCTTTTATCTCCCCGGTATGTAGGTTTAAAAAATTACTTACAGCATTAATAGCAAGCCTGGCGGCTTCCTTTTTAGGAAAGTGATATATGCCTGTACTTATGTTGGGAAAAGCAATTGAAGACAACCTATGTTCCAATGCAAGGGTAAGGCTGTTCTGGTAACAGGATGCCAGTAAAATGTCTTCGTTTTGAGACCCACCACGCCATATAGGCCCAACAGTATGTATTACTTTTTTGCACGGTAAATTGCCTGCGTTTGTAATTACGGCTTCACCTGTTTTACAAGTTCCAATCTTATTAATAATCTCCATACATTCTGCCAGTATGGTACTGCCTCCGGCTTTATGTATGGCTCCATCAACACCACCCCCGCCCATCAAAGAAGCGTTTGCTGCATTCACAATTGCATCAATTGAAATCTTTGTTATATCGCCAATTTTTAGAGAAACTTTTGTTGCCATTTTAGAACAGGGTTTGTACGCCGTTCACAATTTTGTTTTCATGGTTGAGTAACCATTTTTTTCGTGGCAAACCACCTGAGTAACCAACGAGGCTGTTATTGGTTCCAACAACCCTATGACAGGGTACTATAATGCAAATATTGTTCTTGCCATTGGTTGAGGCTGCGGCCCTGATTGTTTTGGGATCGCCCAGGCGTTTGGCAAGGTCAAGATAGGAGATGGTACGCCCAAATTTTATGTTCAATAATTCGCTCCAAACCCGGTTTTGAAAAGGAGTGCCTTCCTGGTAAACAGGCAGATCAAAAACCTGACGGGCTCCATTAAAATACTCAATCAATTGCTCAATACATTGTTGCAATAATGGCGACAGTTCGCTGACAGGGGTTATCTCCTCATTTTCATTTACAAACAATACCTGGTTGATCACGTGATCGGTAGCGCCAATTTTTAATAATCCCACGGGGGATTGATAATAAGTTTGATAAGTTGCGTTCATTTAACCAATCTTAAGACCATTACTTACATTACGTTCTGGTTGCAATAAAATTACATGATTATCCTCGTCGTAAATACCTAAAACCAGGCACTCGCTAAAGAAGTTACCTATTTGTTTTGGAGGAAAATTTACGACTGCTATGACCTGTGATCCTAAAATTTGTTGATTGTTATAATGATGTTTAATTTGCGCCGAGGAATTTTTGATTCCCAGGGCACCAAAATCGATGGTTAGTATGAAAGCTGGTTTCCTGGCTTTTTCAAAGTCTCTTACAGCAGTTATCGTTCCTGTTCTGATATCAATTTTTTCGAAGTCTTCCCATGTAATCATGTATAAATATTTTATTCAAATTTAAATCACAAAAAAGTATGACACGTCAAGCAACCGCTGTATGGAATGGATCAGGTAAGGATGGTGCAGGCAATTTATCAACCCAGAGCACTATTCTTAACCAAACCCAGTATTCTTATAAATCTCGTTTTGAAGAAGGAGTAGGTACCAACCCCGAAGAGTTAATGGCCGCAGCTCATGCAGGTTGTTTTACTATGAAATTGAGTTTTGTAATTGGAGCAGCAGGTTTTACCCCTGATAGCATTGAAACTACCTGCGGTATAACACTGGGCGATGGCGCCATCACCAAATCGCACCTGGTAGTAAAAGCATCTGTTCCGGGTATGAGTGCCGAGCAATTTAAAACTGCCGCTGAAGATGCAAAAGCAAACTGCCCGGTTAGTAAAGCTTACAGCAGTCTTGAAATAACTATGGAGGCAACCCTTTCATAGGTAGTATACCCTGTAATAGGTTAAACTAAAAAATCCTGGCAAGTCCAGGATTTTTTAGTTTATAGAATCACAGGTTTATTTGAGATAGGAGCGTAACATCCATGCCATTTTTTCGTGCATTTGCATAATGCCTGTTATAAAATCAGCAGAGCCCGGATCGTTGTATGTTGTTGCAAAAGCATCGATTTCTTTATGCAGTCTTCTTATAATAGTTTCATGATCATCCAATAAATTTTTTATCTGCACTTTTTGTTCTGATGTGTATTCCTGCTCTTCAAGATTGGTATTTTTAATAAAATCCTTCAACCTTCCTTCGCTAAAATGTCCGAGAGTCCTTATTCTTTCTGCAATCTCATCAATAGTTTCTGAAAGTTGGTCGTATTGACTTTCGAAAAATTTATGCATTTCCATAAAATTGGAGCCTTCAACATTCCAATGATAATTTCGGGTTTTTACATAAAGTACGTGCTCATCGGCCAATAATATGTTTAATGAAGCGGCAACTGATTTTAAGTCTTTATCAGAAATCCCAATGTTTGGTTTCATAATGATTATTTATTTTTTTAAAGCGATGTTGTAAAGAAGTGGAAATTGATTTTATTTGGCAAGACACAATGTGTATGATTGAAAAAGTGACTACAAAGCACGGGCTGCTAATGTTTGATTAGGTAATGTTAAAAAATAAGGCCATTATTCTTCCAGCAGGTTACTAAGGCTCATCAATTCATCGTACTTGTACTGGTGCTTTATGTTTTTAAAACATTTTGCCAGTTCTTCCAGTTGCAACTGGATAATTCGTTTATGGCTAAGGGGCTTGAAGTAGCTGGGAACGGGAGGAACAGAGATGCGTTTGAAGTATGCCTCAATATCTTTATGCGTAAAAATATGACCACTTATCGCATCTATATAAAAGTGAATTTTAGATTGGGGATTACCAGTAAACTCCTGCTGATCGTAATCGCTGTGAAAGAAGGCTAATATAAACTGCTTAGGAATATTAATGACCTTTACGTTAATGTCTAACATCTCACATAGCAACAGGTATAATACACCATTACTTAGTGCATTACCTTTCTTGCTTTCAATTACTTTATGAATGAAAAAATCATCCGGGTTTTTATAGCCAACTTCTATGCCCTTAAGATTGTAGTAATTGTAAACAATACTTGAAATAACGTTGGCTTGCTCCAGGCTGGTTAAAAAGCTATTGAGTTCGAGCCATACATTTCTTCTAATACGTTCTAACTCCTGCAAAACGGGGGCTGTAGCCAACTCAGGGTATTGAAACTTTGCAACGAGTAATGAGCCAAATAATAAATCGTGGTATGGGTTTAGTTTCCAATCGGTAAAGTCTCTGATCAGGTCGTTGTAATGCAGTTTATGTATCAGCATTTCGATGCGTTCCTGAACC
>JANPPB010000089.1:0-2751 GCA_031428295.1 Segetibacter sp.
CTGTATTAAGCAACCCAAAGTTTACTATTAAAGCAATCAACTTTTCCACCTACGGTGCAAGCTTTGTTCAACTGAACGATAGGGGAGAACCTGTTGCTCCGTTATACAATTACCTTAAATCATTTCCTCCTGATTTACACCTACAATTTTATAAAAAATATGGAGGTGAGGACGCATTCTCAAAAACCACTGCCTCCCCAATTTTGGGTCACTTAAACTCGGGCATGCAATTGTATTGGCTAAAGCATTGTAAGCCGGATGTGTTTAAAAACATACATCATTCTTTGCATCTGCCACAGTATATAAGTTTTCTTTTTTCGGGTAAATATTATTCTGATATTACCAGCATTGGATGCCATACCAACTTGTGGAATTTTACCACACAGCAATACCACAACTGGGTTAAAGAAGAGGGAATTATTGACAAACTTGGGCCAATTGTTCCGTCAACGCTAACGGTTAATTCTGCAATCAGGGCCGTAAACTACCAGATTGGTGTTGGCCTGCACGATAGCTCGGCGGCGCTCATCCCCTACATGGTTACATTTAAAAAACCCTTTGTGCTCATCTCAACCGGAACATGGTGCATTAGTTTAAACCCTTTTAATAATAGTGCACTTACGGCGGATGAATTGAAGCATGATTGCCTGGCATATCTAAGCTATGAGGGCAGACCGGTGAAGGCATCAAGGATTTTTGCTGGCAACGAGCATGAGGTTGAGGTAAAACGTATCGGTGAATTCTTTAGTAAGAACGATGGTTGGTACCGGAGTGTACTGTATGATGAAAAAATTATAGGCAGATTGAAAGTTGAAGTAAAGGAAGAAGATGTTGCTGCTTATGTGGTAAAGCAGTCTCAATTTGTTCAAAGGGACCTCGCTTCTTTTAAAAATGAAATAGCGGCTTATCACCAATTGATTGCCGATATTGTTGACCAGCAAAAGTTCTCAACCCATCTGGTTTTAAAAGGAACGCCTGTTAAAAAGATTTATGTGGACGGAGGTTTCAGCAACAATGTTATTTATATGAAATTGCTGGCAAAGGCTTTTCCGGAACTGGAAATATTTTCGGCTACTGTGGCGCAGGCTACGGCCCTGGGTGCTGCTTTGGCTATTCATAATTCATGGAACGATCTGCCGGTTGCTGAAAATCTTGTTGAGATGAAACCATATTCTTTGCCTGGCAATAGCCATACAAACCAACAGCCGTAGCATTACTACTTCTTCAGTTTTAATTGGAGCAGCAAACAAAAATAAATTGATTTTTGTGGGTACTAATCCATCAAAACCAAACTGGAATAAATATAAAAATCAAACTAAAAAAAATGATGAAGAAGCTACTTATATTATCATTTGTTGCAGCCATTAGCTTTTGTGCTGCACCAAAGCAAATAACCTGGATTGCCATTGGAGATTCTATTACCTACATCAATGATAATTTGAAGGAGACGAATAACATTCTTACCAAAGGCTACATGACACAGGTAGTTGAAAAGCTTAAAAATATACACTATGTAAACAAGGGGTACAATGGGTGGACAGCAGGCAGGATAGCAGAACAGATAAACAAATTAGACCTTACAAAGGCTGATGTATACACGGTGTTTTTAGGAACAAATGATTGGTGGAGCGGTCATGCAATTGGTAGCTTAAACGATTATCAAAACAATACCGGAACCACTACTGTTTATGGTTCCTTTCGCATCATTATTGATAAACTTCGCAGCCTGAACCCGGCAGCAAAAATTGTTTTAATGACACCTATGCAGCGATCGGACTTTGTTTATTTCAAGAATTTTAAAAACAATGCTTATGGCTCCTACAAGCCCAAAAATAACCAGACACTTGAAGAAGTAGCCAATGCCATAATAACCATTGGCAAGCAGGAAAACATTGAAGTAGCTGACCTGTACCACAACCGGAAATTATCGGTGAAGCAGATGGTAAAATTTAAGCGGCTAAAAGATGCCGCAACCGGCCAATATAAAAACTACCCTTATCCTGAATATATAGGCGTGCCATTTAATCCCGAAACGGATGAATACCCTTATCCGTCTGAAGCCATAGACCTTACTTATGATGGCCTTCACCCTGGTGATAAAGGATGTGGCATTATTGCAAAACAGTTAATACATATTTTTAAAGGCCTCAGATAACCTTATGATACTACTCGTAAAAAAATTTGAAGTAGCATTGCCGAAAGTTTCAATTTTAATGGGTAGCCTGGTGCCCGGGGCATACTTGGTTATTTGGAAAGTGGTAAAATCTATGCGGTTTGAATAACGTTTTCATTACGAAACAAACTATCCATTTTTACTTCAGCTTTTTGTTTATGTTCCCGCTGAAATATTAAATGCAATAAGAAATAAATTAGTACTAAGGGTAATGGGAGTGGTTAATAAACAACAACTTTATGTGGAAAACATGGCAAAAGCCGCTTGAAAATAATAAGAATTCTTGTTTGTTTTATCAATAGCAATCCCGCCCCAATAACGCCAAACCCCATGTTGAACCGAACCCTCGTTCCCCGGGAAACACAAGCACCTTGTTCCTTCGTAATTTAAAGGTCTAAATTTTATATTATGAAAAAGATTATGAAAAAAAATTAGCCCCTGCCCCGGAGGCAGCGCTTCTTTACCCCGTTGGTATTTACCTGCGGGGTGAAACTGCATGAGGTAATGACCGTTGGTGGTTACTCCGTTCGCAGTATTGGTAATTATGTTCGGGAGATGCGTTTCATCTTTGAGTATTA
>JANPPB010000090.1:0-6064 GCA_031428295.1 Segetibacter sp.
GCGCCGCTGCGTTTAACTGCTTTACCCGGTGTAATTTCTCCAATGGCCGTTACGCTAATAATAAATCCTTTGTTTGATGATGAGGTGTCGCCACCAATAAGGTCAACATGGTATTTTTCGCAGGCTGCATACACACCTTCGTAAAATTCATCCAATGCTTCCAGGCTAAAACGATTGCTAAAAGCAATGTTCATAGTTATTTGGGTTGGTATAGCATTCATGGCATAGATGTCGCTCAGGTTTACGATCACACTCTTATAACCCAAATGTCTAAGGGGTGTATACATTAAATCGAAGTGAATGCCTTCTACCAGCATATCAGTTGATACCACAGTCTGTTTACCAAAATGATCGATTACTGCTGCATCATCACCTATACCCAAAATGGTAGAGGCGTTGTGTATTTCAAAGTTTTTGGTGAGGTGATCTATCAAACCAAATTCGCCAAGGTCAGCTATCTCTGTTCTGTTTTCCATGTTTGTAAGGCTTTAACTTCAATGCCGGTATAGCAATAAAGCAGATAATTTTAATAGGTGATTATTTCAGGATTCCAGTTTCCATTAACTGCCTGTAAAAATTCGTCGTGTATCAATCCATTAGAAGCTACAATACCATGTTGGTACGGACTGTAATGTTTGCCTGAATAGTCAGTTACTTTGCCACCTGCTTCTTCTACAATTAAAAAGCCGGCAGCGCTATCCCATGCTTCCAGCTTGTGTTCGTAAAAACCATCAAACCTTCCGGCAGCAACCCAACATAAATCTATGGCTGCACTACCCAGCCTGCGTACCGGGACCCCCGCTCTAATAAATTGTTCAAATATTTGAAGAGGGCCGTTTTCCGTATCAAGATAAGTGTATGGAAAGCCTGTAACAATGCAACTTTTTGCTACTTCTGTCTGAGCGCTTACTTTAATGAATTTGTCGTTCAACGTAGCGCCTTTACCTTTTTCAGCAAAGAAAAATTCATTCATAAAAGGGTTGTACACCGCACCCATAATCATGCTACCGTCTTTTTCAATACCTATACTTACACAACATAGAGGAATGCCGTTTGCAAAATTCACCGTGCCGTCAATAGGATCGATGATCCATTTATACGGACTATCCGATGCAATCTCACCTGTCTCTTCACTTAAAATAAAATGATCCGGAAATTGGTTGTGGATCACCTCAAATATTACTCTTTCCGATTCATGATCTGCCTCTGTAACCAGGTTATTAATGCCCTCTTTATTTGTCACCTTAAACTCGCCATTAAAATAATGTTTTAAAACTTTGGCACCTGCATGCATTGCATTAAAAAGTGTTTGTTGTAACATGGTGCAAAGATAGCAGGTGCATTTATGCACATGAAAATCTTATACTAAACCTTTAAATAATTAACTTTTGCCGAAAAATCTCGTATTTCGTATAATAAGTAAAGCCTGTCTGTAATTGCAACTGTCCATCATCATAGTAAATTATAATGTAAAGTATTTTTTAGAGCAGTGTTTGAGTTCTGTTTACAAAGCCATCACTAATTTAAATGCCGAAGTTTGGGTGGTAGACAATGCTTCAAATGATGGCAGTATTGAGTTTTTACAGACACGGTTCAACTGGGTAAATGTTATTGCCAACGAAAAAAATGTTGGGTTTGCCAAGGCTAACAACCAGGCGCTTTTTAAGTGTACCGGCGAGTATATTTTGTTTTTAAATCCTGATACTCTTATTGCTGAAGATTGCCTGGAAAAGTGCCTGTCGTTTTTACACGAACATCCAAAGGCTGGTGCTTTGGGTATACGCATGGTTGATGGCCAGGGCTGTTTTTTACCCGAAAGCAAACGCTCCTTTCCCTCGCCGGTAACTTCGTTTTTTAAGTTAGTAGGGTTAACGAGCTTGTTTCCTACCAGCCGTTTTTTTGCCCGGTATACATTAGGTTACCTTGACCAACACAAAAACCACGAGGTTGATGTGCTGGCAGGTGCTTTTCTAATGGCCAAAAGGCGATTGATATCAAGCTTGAATGGCTTTGATGAAATTTTTTTTATGTATGGCGAAGATGTAGACCTCAGCTACCGCATACAAAAACAAGGCTATAAAAATTATTATTTTTCCGGTAGTACCATTGTGCATTTTAAAGGAGAAAGCACAAAAAAAGGAAGCCTGAATTATGTAAGAATGTTTTACCAGGCCATGAGCATATTTGTAAAGAAGCACTACGGAAGCGGTAGAGCTTCCCTCTTTGGTTTTTTTATTCAACTGGCTATTTGGTTGCGGGCAGGATTGTCGGCTTTAAGCGGTGTCTTTTCCAAAGTAGGCTTACAGGTAGCTGATGCCGGGCTGGTATTTGCCTCTTTTCATTTTATCAATGTTTTGTGGGTTGGCTGGTTTAGGTCGGGCGAGCCTTACAATCCCGATTTATTAAATATTGCTCTCCCGGCCTTTACATTGTTATTCTTATTTTCCACGATGCTTGCCGGCATGTACGATAAGCTGCACAAATTATCCCGTGCCTTTTCTGCCGCTGCTATTGCCACCATTATTTTGCTGGCCTGCTATTCGTTATTGCCTGAGAAATACCGCTTCTCGAGGGGGGTGGTTTTATTCAGCGGCATTACTGCCACCCTTTTAATTGTATTGTTCAGGTGGTTGTTGATACTATGGAAAGTTATAGATGATACAGATGAAGCCAGCAAACATCAACAAACCCTTGTTGTGGGTACACAAGCAGAATTTGCCAATGTAAAACGCCTGCTTACAAGGATAGGTTTACAAAACCGCATTATGGGCCGAATAGCTGCCAATGGAAATAGAGAAGATGCCATAGCCACTATAGGCCAGCTACCCTCTTTGCTTGAAAGCTTTACGTTGAGGGAGATCATTTTTTGTGAAGGTTATCTCTCTTTCAAAGCTATCATCGATTTAATTCAACAACTGCCACCACATATAAACAGCAGATTTCATGCACAATACAGCCAAAGCATAGTTGGCAGCGATTCTAAGGATACCAGTGGCGAATTTGTTGCAGTAGACGGCAGCTTTGAGCTTGGCTTACCTTACCAGCGCAGGCGTAAACGCATGGTTGACCTTGCAGTATCTCTGGCCATTCTAATAACTTTTCCCATCCACTTTATAATCAATGGGCTCTCAATCATTCGAAACGCTTTGCTGGTAATCAGTGGTAAAAAAACCTGGATCGGCTATTCTCAATCCAGCAATGTTCTTCCCCGCCTGCGCAAAGGTGTTTTAGCCACAAATGGTTTCCCGGTTAACGACTTATCTCCGCTTAAAAAAGAAAGCCTGCAAAAAATAGACGAGTGGTATGCCCGAAACTATCATTGGCTGCAAGATGTTAAAATGGTAGCACGGCACTACAAAAAACTAGGGTAAAGCCTTATAAAGGGTTTTGTTACAATTGTGTAGTGCATACATTACATGTATTTTATGTATTTTAAAGTAGTTTCGCTCACTTTTAAAATGTCTTTTTTGCATGCCGATTTTTGATCTTACGCTGCCCGACAAACTAGCCAGGGCATTACGGTTACCAGAAAACAGTATCCGCAGGCAGCAATTAAAAGTGCTAAAACGGTTGTTGCGTAAAGCCCGTTTTACTGAGTTTGGCCAACGCTACCAGTTCGATGAAATTTTAATGAGCACCCATGCAGGAAAGAAGTTCCAGGAGCTGGTACCTGTTTTTGATTACAACAGAATTTATAATGAGTGGTGGCATAAAACTCTGGAGAATAAAAGTGATGTATGCTGGCCGGGTAAGATAAAATATTATGCACTCAGCAGCGGTACCAGCGAATCGGCAAGTAAGTATATCCCGGTTACCAACGATCTGCTTCGCGGCAACCGCATAGTAATGCTTAAGCAATTGTTTACGTTGCGCAACTACCACGATATACCGGTTAAATCTATTGGTAAGGGATGGCTAACCATAGGTGGAAGCACCGAACTGCAAAAAGAAGAAGGTTATTATGCCGGCGATCTTAGCGGTATCATCCAAAAAAGAGCTCCCTTTTGGTTTCAACCCTTTTACAAGCCCGGTAGAAAAATAGCAAGGCAAAGAGATTGGAATAAGAAGATTGATGAGATAGTGGAAAAAGCCCGGGATTGGGATATTAGCTTTATTGTGGGAGTACCCGCCTGGATTCAATTGTGTATTGAAAAGATTATTGAACGTTATAATCTTAAAACCATTCACGATATATGGCCCAACCTTGCCTTTTATGTGCATGGTGGCGTGGCTTTTGAACCTTATAAAAAAGGTTTTGAAAAATTGCTGGCAAGGCCACTTATTTATATAGAAACCTATTTGGCAAGCGAGGGATTTATTGCTTACCAGGACCGACAATATAGCCTGGGTATGCGGTTGGTTACTACCGAGCATATCTTTCATGAGTTTATTCCTTTTGATGAGAAAAATTTTGATGCAGATGGAAACATGGTAGCCAATCCCGAAGTGTTGATGTTGCACGAAGTACAGGAAGGGAAGGATTATGCCTTATTACTAAGTACCAGTGCGGGAACATGGCGGTATCTTATTGGCGACACCGTAAAGTTTGTAGATAAATTAAGGGCAGAGATAGTGATTACCGGTCGTACCAAACATTATTTAAGCCTGGTAGGCGAACACCTGAGTGTAGACAATATGAATCATGCTGTAAGTCTTGCCTGCGAAGAGCTGAACATTTCTATTCCTGAATTTACAGTTGCCGGCATACCGTATAAAAACTTTTTTGCGCACCAGTGGTATGTAGCCTGCGATGATGTGATAGATAGCAAGCTTTTATGCAAGACCATTGATAAAAATCTTATTAAGCTTAACGATGATTATGCTGTTGAACGCAAGAGTGCTTTAAAGGAAATATTTCTTGAAGTACTGAGCGAAGAAAATTTTATGGAATTCCTCCGGCAAAAAGGAAAAATTGGTGGCCAACATAAATTTCCGCGGGTACTAAAAGGTAAAATGCTTGAGGATTGGCAACATTTTTTAAAGGGTGAGCCTGTAATAAAATAACGGCTTACACCAGTAGGCATTCACTTAAATTACTTTAATGATCGCTGCGCTGTTGAAAGGATTGGCTTTGGGTTTAATGCTGAGCATTTCGGTGGGACCAGTCATGTTTTCGATTATTAAACAAAGTATCAACAACGGGCATAAAGGTGGTTTTGCATTTATTGCCGGTGTATCTGCCAGCGATATTACCCTGGTAGTTATCAGTAATCTGTTCACGCTTTTCTTTGAGGGACTTCTTCTATACAAAACCCCCATTGGTATTGGAGGCAGTGCATTGTTAATTGCGCTGGGTGTTTATGTAACCTTTTTTAAGAAGCTAAAAGTAAACGATGGCGGTGCGCAGATTTTGCTGATGCGTAAAAGAGATTATGTAAAAATATTTTTAGCAGGCTATTTCATGAACACCCTTAACCCGGGCGTAATTGGCTTTTGGTTGCTTACTTCCACATCGCTCTTAATCCAAACATTTGAATATAGGTTAATCGTGTTTTTAACCTGTTTGGTGGTGGTTGCCAGTTTAGATTTTGCTAAAGTAATGCTGGCGGGCCGAATTCGTACAAAGCTTACTCCTCATAATATTCATATTATTAACCGTATTAGTGGATTGATACTAATTGGTTTTGGCCTGGCGCTTGTTTGGGGAATTCTTGCTTATGGAAACCAGATAAATTAATTTAAAACTCATAAAAATAACTGAATGGACATCTCAAACGAACTTGCAGTAGGAATTGATATTGGAGGAACCAACACTAAATATGGCGTTGTAAATCACCGGGGCGATATACTGGTAAAAGGCGATTTGCCAACGGATGCTTACACTGAGGTGGAAGAATTTATTGATGCGCTTTATGAGAAACTGCACCCCGTTATGCTGATACAAGAGAAGCATGGAACTATTAAAGGAATTGGTATTGGTGCACCAAACGGTAACTATTACAAAGGCACTATTGAGCATGCGCCCAATCTTCATTGGAAGGGTGTGATACCTTTTGCCGATATGGTCTCCGATAAATTTAAACAACCATGCTCTCTTACCAACGATGCCAATGCTGCTGCTGTG
>JANPPB010000091.1:0-1537 GCA_031428295.1 Segetibacter sp.
TTGGAGAGAAGATTTTGGTTTATTGCATGCTGCAAATACCACTTACATTGGCTACCAGCCAACCTTCGAAGGCGACTTATTAGACTACAATGCAACCATAGGTTTTAAAAATGAGCAAAATGGATGGAAACACGATGTAAGCTTTACCATGGGAGGCAACCAGCAATTATATTCGGTTGAAAATACTTTAAACCGTACACTCGGTGCAGCAAGTCCCACTTCGTTTAAACCGGGTGGTTTCAGGTTTACAAATTTGATAGGTAACTACGATGTATCAAAAGCTGTTACCGACAATTTTAGTATAGGTTTTGGCTCTGAGATACGCCAGGAAACCTATAAGATTTATGCTGGTGATACTGCTTCTTACTCAGGCGAAGGTGCCAACTCTTTTCCCGGTGTACGCCAGGAAAATGCTACTACCAATAGCCGTTTTAACTTTGGTGCTTATGTAGATGCAAGCCTTGATATAACCAAAGAATTTTTAATAAACGGTACGGTACGTGGTGAAAAATATAGCGACTTTGGTGAGGCATTTGTTTGGAAAATATCCTCACGGTATAAAGTTGCAGGCGACAAGTTTATAATAAGGGGGTCGGCCTCAACAGGCTTTAGAGCACCCACCTTACACCAGATTTATACCCAGTCTACTCAATCATCTTTTGTGGGCGGAACCATTGCACTCTCCGGCTTGTTTAATAACAGGAGTAAGCAGGCTTTTGCCCTGGGTATTCCTTTGTTGAAGGCTGAAAAGTCGAATAATTACACGGTAGGTTTTGGCTTTAATCCAACCAGTAATCTCAGCTTTACATTCGATTATTACAAGATTGAAATAAAGGACAGGATTGTTTACAGCTCCTCAATTTCATCATCAAACCCCAATAGTGCTTTAGGCCAGATTTTGAGAACTGCAGGAGTTAAAACTATTCAATTCTTTATTAATGGTATTGAAACAAATACTGAGGGTTTGGATCTTGTTGCCAATTATAAGAACATTAGTTTGGGCAATGGCAAACTCGGAATAAACCTTGCAGGAAACTATACATTGAAAAATGAGATTGTTGGTAGCCCTAATGATCCTGCTGCAATTAAAGCCGGGGGTTCAACCATTTTAAGTACGCAAATTAAATCGTTGTTAACGGAAAGCCGACCCAGATATAAGGCTGTGCTTGGAATGGATTACCACATCAACAAATTGAGCATTAACCTTAACAATACACTATTTGGACCCACCCGTTTTCAGGACCTTGATAATGGTGGTGGTGATATGGAAAACATTCGCCAGGAATTTAAACCTGCAGTAGTAACAGATATTAATCTTATGTATGATTTTACCAAAAAGGTAAATGTTTCTTTTACGGTAAACAACCTATTTAATGTATTACCTAAGTGGGAGTTAAAATCGCTTAATTCTGCAGGACAAGCTGTATTAAATGATGCGGCAGCAAAAAGCTTATTGGAAGGGTTCTTAGCCTTTAGCGGACGTTACCGCATACTGGGTTACAATGGTAGTCAGTTTAGCCAGTTGGGCACTGTCTTT
>JANPPB010000092.1:0-1794 GCA_031428295.1 Segetibacter sp.
ATAGCTATCCAAAAAATTCTCAAGGCCAAAATGCGTACTGGCAATAAAGCCAATAGAGCCCTTCTGTTTGGCAAGCACAAATTTTTCTGAAAGTGTAGCTAATAAGGTAAAGCGGGAAGTATCAAAAGCATATAAATCGCCGGCATTGCAACCCAGTACTACAAACATGGGGTACTTGCCAGCGTTATTATAATTTTCAGGATCACTTAAATTATAATCGAGAGAAGTGGCTGAGGAGTGACCGAAGTAAGTAAGCAACGAAATTCCCTGTTCAAATTTTTTTTCCAGCACACTGCTTACAATAGGGGTAACCGGGCCCGTACTTGTTTTATTAAAGTTTGAAACAATACCACCAAAAAGCGTATCCTTTATAATGTTTTCGAAGCCCCTTAAATAACCGGTCAGGCGAAGGTCTAACGGAAGATCGTTGCCACCTGCCACATGCACTACATTCTTTTTCCATGCCTGTGCATCGATGGTGCGGTTGTTGTCGGCCTGTATTTGCTCGTACTCTTTAACCTTGGTAAGATAGCGGTTTACTTCTTCAGGGGTAACCACCGAAATTCTGCCAATAGGTGTAGCAATAATGGGTTCCATTGTATTGGAAGCTAATAAAACGTCGCTTGCAGGATAACCCCATGTGGGAACAAGATTTAATTTCTCTGCTTGCGCATTTGAACTGTAAGTACGGTAGTCATCATAATTAAGTCCATGCCCAATGATGAAAGCAAATTTGGGAGCAGTTGTAAAATTGTTACGGGCATATTTTAAAAAGTTCTTAATGCTGAGCGGGTGTTTTTTAATACCAAAAGCAAACTGGTCTACCAACTCATCAATGTTGAAAATTTTTGCGTTGTAATTACCGCCTGCCGCAGATGTACGATAAGCCCTGTACAACTCAATCTGGTTGGTGCCATTAAAAGGCATTTGCAAAGTTGGATGAGTGATGATGAGGTAATCGCTTTGATTGCCCGTTGCTGCAAAATTGGTAAACGTTTTTGTTTCGAAAGCAGGTATGGCACTTTGTTGAGATGGTGCCTGGCTGGTTAAAACAAACCTGCTTTCGGTAGCCAATGGTGGAATCACTATTTTAATAATGCCCGGAGTAGAAATATCAGCTACAAACCTCCTTTTATTGGCAAGATCGTATAATACCGGCGCAACGCTACCCGTATTAAAATTGGTGATCTCTACATACCTGGCAGTTTCTGATGGCTGCAAAGTGAAAGGGAAACTGGCAGCATTGCCAAAATTAAATGTACGTGGATAGGTAAGCTCCAAAAAGCCACTTACAATTCTATCGGTTAATGCAGTGCTGTTATTTATAATTTTAAAGTTGGCGTTGCCTGAAGTAACCACTGACAGGGGAACAGCAGCATTTAAGTTAATGACCGCAGCAAATCTTGAGAGGGAAGTATCCTTTACTACGCTGTTATTGATTTCAATTTTATAGTTGCGAAAGTTGGGAGCACTACCCGCCATGCTTGCCCTGAAAATTGCAGCAGGTCCACCACTTGCTACAGCAAGGTTTTGAAAATTAATGGTTAACGGAGCATTGGGATAGATGTCGGGGCTTGACATCATTTCTCCAATATCGTAAGAGCTGGAATACAGGTATTCGCTACCGGCAGGTACCGCATAACCACGGTGTACCCTCGACCTGAAATTGTGCCGTAAGCGGTACATAAACCAGGGCTCCGGTACCAGTACATTACCGGCTATATCGTTGGGGGTATTGGCAAATCTTAGATTATTGCCTGCACGGTTTACGGTTAAAAAATAAGCTGATGAATC
>JANPPB010000093.1:0-2125 GCA_031428295.1 Segetibacter sp.
ACGACCTTGTATTTGATCAGCCGACCAGATGACATCTATCGGATCGCTCTGGTTTACCTTATAACGCATTTGGTTAATGTACCAGTCAATACCTAACAGGCTGTAGTTAATCACCCTAATGTCGGGCCTGATGCCTTCAACCTCCTGTGCATACCACAATGGGTAGGTATCGTTATCTCCAAAAGTGAATAAAATTGCATTTGGAGCACAGCTTTCGAGGTAATCTTTTGCAAGATCGCGGGCTATGGTTTTCTTACTACGATCATGATCGTCCCACTCCTGTGCGCCCATTAAAACGGGAACTGCTAAAAGACAAACCAACGAGGCAAGATTGGTAGCTAAACTTCTGCTCAACTTTTTGCTCAGCCATTCTCTCACCTGTAATACACCTAAGCCAATCCAGATAGCAAAAGCATAAAAAGATCCAACATAAGCATAGTCACGTTCTCTTGGTTGGTTTCCTGCCTGGTTCAGGTATAATACAACGGCAAAACCTGTAAAGAAAAACATGAGGAACACTACAAACGAATCTTTTCGATCGGCTTTGTAATGGTAGAAAATACCGATAATACCCAGGATAAATGGTAATAAAAAGAGTTTGTTATGGGCTTTGTTATTCTTGCTGCTGTCAGGCATCAGGCTTTGGTCGCCATACATCAGGTTGTCGATAAATGAGATACCAGTAATCCAGTTACCGTCACGAATGTTACCTGTAAAAACACCCTGCACATCGTTTTGCTTGCCGGAAAAATTCCACATAAAGTAGCGGAAATACATCCAGTAAACCTGGTAACCCATAAAAAATTTGATGTTGTCGCTAAAGTTGGGATCTCTCTCATACTTCCCGTCCTGGCTCTTACCAATGTTCAAATATTGAGAATAATAATCAGCATGCCCCTGGTCGTTGCTGGCATCCCATACACGGGGGAATAACATCATTTGCGAAGGATCGTACACATAATGTCCGTCTTTTCCATTCTCCAAATACTTACCGTTTGCCTTCATGTATTTGGTAGAAGTTTCTTTATAATCAATTGGATCGGCTGTAAACTTTTGACCATACAATAAAGGAAAATCACCGTATTGTTCGCGGCCCAGGTAGCCTACCAAACTCATCGGGTTATCTACATTATACATATCCACCGCAGGATCGGCATTACTGCGGATCATAGTAGTAAGGTATGTGCTGTAACCAATAAGGATAAAAGACACACTCCAGATACCAATTCTTAAAAAATCCCAGTTTTTACGATTGGCCACTTTAAGCAGATACCACAGCAAACCTGCGAGCAGAATAAAAAATGTTATGAAGCCGCTGAACAGGGGCAGGCCAAAGCTGTTTGCAAAAAATATGTCGAAGTAACCAGCCCCGTTAATCGAATACTGAATGACAGCTTTTTGTACAAACCCAGTAACAATACAACCTATTAAAAAAGCCCAGATGGTTCCTGAACGGGTTGTTTTATAACGCTTATAATAGTAAACCATTACAATTGCAGGAATGGTCAATAGGTTTAATAAGTGTACTCCAATCGACAACCCCATCATGAAGAAGATGAAAACGATCCACCTGTCGGCATTGATACCTGTTTGTTTTTCGTGATCAACCGCATGCTCCCATTTTAAAATGGCCCAGAAAACTATTGCTGTAAAAAAAGAACTCAATGCATACACCTCACCTTCTACAGCGGAGTACCAAAAGCTATCGCTAAAAGTATAGGCCAGGGCGCCAACAATACCGGCACCCATAATTGCGTAGGTCTGCTCGTTGGTTAACAGGTCGGTACCTTTCTGTACAATTTTACGGGCAAAGTGTGTGATGGTCCAAAACAGGAACAGGATGGTAAAACCACTGGCAAGGGCACTCATAACGTTCACTGCTTTTGCTGCAGTGGCTGCATGATCGCCAAAAAGAATAATGAAAAACCGGCCCAGTAAAACAAAAAGTGGTGCTCCGGGAGGGTGCGGTATCTGTAATTTAAAACAACTGCTAACAAACTCCCCGCAATCCCACAAACTGCCGGTGGCTTCTGAGGTTAAAATGTATGTTCCACTGGCGATGATGCAAACGATCCATCCAACAATGTTGTTAATCCTGTTGAAATTCATTTTTATATAGGTTTTT
>JANPPB010000094.1:0-25018 GCA_031428295.1 Segetibacter sp.
CCATCGATTTATGAGATTGATGGTAAGCAATATGTGGTTATTGCTGCAGGTGGTGGAAAAATGAAAACAAAATCTGCCGATGCTTATGTGGCATTTACCTTACCAACAAAAAAATGACAATGACACGCAAACACTTTTTAGCTTCCGGCGTAATGGCAACAGCCGGAATGGCGTTGCAGATGAAAGGTTTTGGACAACATGTTGGCCAGGGTAATAAAAAGATGAAGATTTGTGTCTTCTCAAAGCACCTGCAATGGCTTAATTACAATGATATGGCTATGGCCGCGGCGGAAATGGGATTTGACGGGGTTGACCTTTCGGTTAGGGCAAAAGGCCACGTGCTGCCTGAAAGAGTTGCGGAAGACCTGCCCAAAGCTGTTGCAGCGGTACGAAAAGCGGGGCTCGAAGTGTATATCATTAGTACAGATATTGCTGATGCTAAGGATCCGTTGACTGAGAAAGTTTTAAAAACTGCCGCGGCACTTAAAATATCGAATTACCGTACCGGTTGGTTTACTTATCAGAAAGAGCTTGACATACCGGCAAACATTGAAATTTTTAAAGCAAAACTTGCGGGCCTTCAGCAGATCAATAAGAAATATGGATTACATGCCGACTATCAAAATCATTCAGGCGAAGGGTTTGGTTCGTCTATTTGGGATTTATGGCTAAGTATAAAGGATCTTGACCCAAGGTATATAGGCAGCCAGTATGATATCTATCATGCAACAGTGGCGGGTGCCTATTCATGGCCGGTAGGTCTTGAGTTGATTCACAAATATGTGCATACTACAGACATAAAAGATTTTCGCTGGGAAAAGGTGGAGGAAAAATGGAAACTCACTCCCGTGCCCTTAGGAGATGGCATGGTAGATATCAGCAAATATCTTGGCCTGGTCAAAAAGTATAATATCCCTGGGCCAATTACACTGCACTGCGATTACCGTTCGGGTGGTTCAGAGTCTGGTGCTACTACCTTAACCATTCCGGGAAGCGATGTTCTAAAGGCGATTAAGAAAGACCTTGAAGTCCTGAAAAACTTGGTGGCAGAAGCTGGATTGTAAAAGAACATTGGCATACTGCATAAGGGGAAGAATAATAACGTACAAACAAAAAAGCCTGTAAGACAAAACATCTTACATGCTTTACAATAATTAGCCATTAACCGGCGGAGAGTGAGGGAACAGAACTCTTCTATTAATACATTTATAATCAACTGAATTAGAACCAGCAAAACGTTGGTCACCCGAATGTTCACCCTGCTAAATCAGGTCAAATAACTTCAAATTTCATCTTAAAATTAAGAAGTTTTAACAATAAAGTACCAAATCAAAATTCCGAGTCCTTACTTTTTTGCAGGTTAGAGATCTAATATAATTTTGGTGCTTAAAAGTTTCTTCATTCGAGATATGATAAATCATTCTTTAATACGCCTGTTCATATGGATGCAGGTGGTTCTTCTATACTCTTTATGCCCGCTGCTTTGAAAATGCAGTTCGTGATTTGTCTTATCTCCTTTTGGTAGTAATAAAGAAATATCTAAAAAGACAAATGCAGTAACCTTCATATTTGATTCACCGAATCACTCACTTATTTTTTAAGAGTTTATGAATAATTTGAATTAGGTGATGGAACAAAAAAGCATGGCTAAATAAGTAATTTGCAGGCTTTTAACCTTTATACAAAACTGAAAAGTACATGGCAGAAATAGTGGGCAGGCAGCAGGAGCAACAGCTATTCTCCCAAGCCCTACCGTAAGTCGAATCACTCGATTTTGCCAATCGGGCAAAATATGATAAAAAATAAGGGATGATTTATGTATTTAATTTCTTGCCGGGGCAAAATCAAAAGTAAAGTGTAAATCCTTTGTAAGGGCCACCATTAGTGGCCATTCTTATCTGCCTGCATACCTTTTTGAAAATCCGTCGGTGTCATGCCGAACTGTTTAAAAAAACTTCTGTTAAAATTGGTTGTGGAGCCAAAACCTACTATATCACAAACTTCATAAATCTTATTATCACCTTGGGCAACTAATTCGGCTGCTTTTTTCAATCGGCTAAGATTGACGAGTTCATGGGGTGTAAGGTCACTCATGGACTTTACTTTACGAAAAAAATTGGAGCGACTCATGTTCATGTGGCGTGCCATATTATCAATACCAAACTCCGGTTCCTCCAGATGATCTTGGATGATCCTATTAAGTTTATCCAAAAACTCTACATCAGGCCGGGACTGTGCAATGGTCAGTAATTGAACCAGGGGAGAGTGTGCAAAGTGCTCCTTGATTCTGTTGCGGTTAGAAAGTAAGTTCGCTATTTGCATTTGAAGGTGTTCGGCATCAAACGGTTTTTCAATATAGGCATCAGCACCCACTTCAAGCCCTTCTATCCGTGACTGAAGTGTGTTTTTGGCCGTTAGTAAAATGAGCGGTAGATGGGTATATTCCACATTTGATTTGAGGGTAATGCACAGTTCGAATCCGTCCATAACAGGCATCATTACGTCGCAGACGATAAGTTGAATTACTTCCTGTGACAACAATTCAAGTGCTTGTCTTCCATTGCGTGCTGTTATAATATAATACTTTTCACTAAGTTCTTCCACAAGAACTTCCAACATCTCTTTGTTGTCGTCAACAAGCAGTAAAGTCGGTTTCATTGATTTGTATTTTCTTCAGGTGGTTCGCTGTATATGGAAGATAAATTTTGCGGTGGCGTATTTGCTTTATGATAAATAGGCAGCGTAAGCGAAAAGACATTCATGTTATCCCGGGGAGATTCAAGGACTAACATGCCATTATGCAATTTGACGAGCGAGCGGGAAAGGGCAAGTCCTATGCCTGTGCCGGTAGCCCCAATTGTCTCGGCTTCACGAATACGGAAGAACGGTTCAAATATTTTTTCTTTCAATTCATCTGGTATCAAATACCCGTCGTTTTTCACCTCAATGGTAAAGGTATGGTTGTCTTTTAGATGAGGCAATAAATCAATTTCAACTTTGCTTTGAGCATATTTCACTGCATTACTGAAAAGGTTATAGATAATCTTGTTGAATGCATCCGCATCAATGCTTGCGGATAATGGTTTGTTGGGTACATGGAGCAAAAATGAAATGTTGTTTTGCTCTGCCAGGGTTGAAAATCCGATGCTGGCTTCTTCCAGTAGCGCAACGATATCTGTTTCCTTTATGAAAAGATGGAACTTGTTGATTTCAGTTTGCCGGAAGTCCAGCAACTGGTTAGTCAAATCAATCAGCCTGTTGGTATTACGTTCCATGATTTTAATGCTGTTGGTCAACTCGGCAGGGTATTCAGCTTTTTTCAAAATCCTGGCCAGCGGAACCTTGATCAATGTAAGCGGCGTGCGAATTTCATGGGCTACATTGGTAAAAAAATCAACCTTTGCCTCCAGAATTTCTTTTTCCCTGGAAAGCCGCATCTCCAGGATTTCCTTTTCCTTCGTCATTTGAACCCGCTCGAGCTTTCTTCTGCTCTTCTCTTCCATCTTCCGGTGATAGGATCGTACAAGATAGTAAACAAGTAAAAGTAATAGTAAAGTGTACGCCACTTTGGCCCACGTGCTTGCCCACCAGTGTGGTAAAACAACAATTGTGAGCCGGGCTTCTTGCGGCTGCAGGTTTCCATTTTGGTCAGACGCTTTTACCCGGAACACATAGGTGCCGGCGGGCAACGCCAGAAAATGAACCCGCCGGTTTGTCTTTAAATCGACCCAGGTATTTGAAAGGCCTTGCATCTGATAACTGTACCGAATCATATCAGGTGCTGAATAGCCCAGGGCAGCAAAATCCAAACTGATGGTTGACTGATTGTGCGCCAGTGTTAATTGCCGGGTGTAAATGATGGACTCTTGTAGCACCGAACCCTTGCTGGCAATTTCTATCTCTTGATTATTTACCAGAATGCCGGTGATATAAACCGGTGGCGTAAAACGGTTTTGGCTAAATTCCTCAGGACGAAAACTAATCATTCCTTTGGTACTGCCGAAATACATCCGACCATCATCATCTTTAAACGCTGAGTTGTAATTAAACTGATCGCTTAACAGGCCATTGGCGGTTGTATATACCTGAATTTTTGCTGTGGCAGGCGTAAAGCGGACGAGCCCTTTTGTGGTACTGACCCATAGGTTATGCTGACTGTCCTCCAATATGCTAAGTATGAAATTGCTCGGAAAACCATTAGCCGTGCCGTATCGGGTGAAAGTGCCAGTCTGTGCATTCCATTTACACAATCCTTCTTCGGTGGCAATCCATAGGGTCTTTTCGCTGTCTTCAAAAATGGCATTCACCCGGTCACTGGCAAGGCTGTTGGTATCGTGTTCCTGATAGGAAAAATTTCCATTTTTCCCCGTTATTGCGTCTTTGTAATAGACACCTTTACCAAAGGTTCCCATCCATAATCTCCCTCCGCTGTCTTTTAGAATAGCTGAATACCACGTCCACGGTGGTAAACCATCGAACCACTTCAGGCTATCTTTTTTTCTGTTGTAGTCAAACATGCCGGAAGGTGTACTAATCAGAATATCATTGGCCGACAGGGAGTAAAGACAATAAATAAACGAACTGGCCAAAACGCTGCCCGGACCTTTACGAAAATGTCTTTTTACTTTGCCAGTACGTATATCCATGACATCTAGCCCATGATCAAAAGTCCCTATCCAAAGTTCATTGCCGGTGACCATTAATCCATGGATATTGAAAAAGGAAAGGCCGGAATTGCCGGGCATAAAATAGGTAAAACGGCCGCTGTGGGGATCCCATTTATTCAATCCGGCGTCTTCTGTACCGATCCATAAATATCCATAAGGGTCTTTTCGAATTTCCCGAACCACATTTCCACTCAGTGAATTTTCTCCTTTTCGCGGAAAATATTTTGTGAAGAGAGCATATTGTTTAGGGAAATAATTAATGCCGCCAAAATAAGTGCCTATCCACATACCACCTTCCCTGTCACGGCAAAAAGTATAAACAGCATTATCCGATATCGAGTAAGGATTGCTGTAATCCTTTGTAACCGGGAGACAGGCAGCCGTTTTCAGGTTGTAAACAAATGCACCTGACTCGGTTCCTAACCAAAATTCATCGGCCGAAGTTTGCTGTATACTCCGGATGTATAAATTAGCTTGGTTGCTGCAAGGCAGGGTGATATCCGTATAGGTTAGCCTGGATGGGTCAATCAACTTAATCTCGGTGTTGGATGTACCAGCCATCAGATAACCATTTTCCATTGCATACAAGCTTTCAACCCACCGGGTTGCGATGGGTTTTGAATACTGGAACAAGTCCAGGCTGGAAAAGTCGTCTTTGTCGGGATCATATCTTTTTATTTCTCCCTTCATGGTTCCCACCCATACCGAACCGTCGGCAGTGGTGCAAAGGCTGGTAGCATTAAAGAATTTTGCTGGGTTGTAATAATGCAAACGACCGGTCTTCTTTACATATCGATATAGTGCAAAGCCTGAAATAAACCAGAAGTTTCCAAGCTTGTCTTTGGTTATTTTCTGGATTTCACGATTCGATATCACAGAATCGAGGAAGAACTTTTCAGTGCTTTTATTGTACTGATAAAGACCTTTAGCCGTTCCCACCCACAACACACTCTGTTCATCTTCGTAAAGAGACAGAATGAAATTATTGCCGATACTTCCCTGAGCTTCTGGTGCTTTACGGAAGGTTTTGAATGTGTAGCCATCAAACCTGTTGAGCCCGTCTTTGGTGCCAAACCACATAAAACCCATCTTGTCCTGCAGGCTGCACATGACACTATTGTTGGAGAGTCCATTTTCCACCTGGTAATGGCGAAAACTGTATGATTGGCTATACAGGTCGTTTATCCTACATAGAAGAATGAAAGCAAGCACAAAATTTCTCATGACCGGCAAGTAAGAAACATTTAAGTTCAGATAAAGTTACTGAAAGCAAGTGCCGCTTAGGTGATCTACTCCACAAACTGCCGGAAGAAAATTGGGACGATTTGAACAAACTCTGGGACAATTTGGGATAGTATATTAAAAAATGAACCTCAATTTTGACATTATAAGGTCATTCACATACGAAAAGATTTTAGCTATGAGATTTTCAACCTTTCCAAGTTTTTTAAAGCATTGGATTCGTTCAAAGATTACTTAAAAAAGTAGCTATCATTTAACAAAGTTCATTGACAATAGCACTTTCTTAATAGTCAGTTTTCTAAATTTTACTAACAAAAAAAACGGTTGCTTATGAAATCTTGTTTACTTAACCGGAAGAGTCAGTCTTCCTCTCAGCATCGGGATACAACTTATATCCAGAGATTAAACCTGGTTATCTTGTTCTTACTGACTAGTTCCTTTTTGTTTGCCCAAACCATTGTTACAGGCAAAGTAGCTTCGGGTGACACGGCATTATCAGGTGTAACGGTACAAGTGAAAAGTACTAGCACGGGAACACAAACTGATGCCAATGGTCAGTTTTCCATCAACGCGCCATCAGGTGGAACATTGATTTTTTCCTATGTAGGATTTACCGCGCAGGAAGTGCGGGTCGGAAATCGCACTACCATTAATATTGAACTTCAGCCCATTGGACAACAACTTGATGAAGTGGTGGTGGTTGGTTACGGAACGCAGAAAAAAAGTAATATTTCCGGGTCGGTATCTACAATAAGTGCAAAACAAATTGCAAGCAGCCCCTCACCTAATCTTTCCAATTCATTGGTAGGAAGAGCAACAGGTATTATAGCGGTGCAGCCTTCCGGGGCGCCGGGTAGTGATGGCTCTAATATTCTTATCCGTGGTATAGGTACCACAGGTGATGCATCGCCTATTTATGTAATAGATGGAATTGTGCGTTCTCCAAGTGATTTTGCCCAATTGAACGCTGCTGAAATTGAAAACTTTACGGTGCTGAAAGATGCAGCAAGCGCAGCGGTGTTTGGGGTAAGGGGTGGAAACGGTGTGATATTAGTTACTACTAAAAGGGGTGCAACGGGTAAAATGCAGATTTCGTTCAATAGCAGTTATGGTGTTCAAGAAAGGGTTCGGCAAGCGAAACTAATGAACTCTTTTGAGTTTGCTTCTCTGTTTAATGAAGCGTTAAAAAATGACGGACGGCCCGCACAATACACTGATGCAGAAATACAAAAGTACAAAGATCATTCTGATCCAGATGCATATCCTGACGCGGACTGGCACGGACTTCTTAAAAAGAATCCCATGATTACGAAGCACGACCTGTCGGCAACAGGTGGGAATAATAAGGTTCGGTACGCCACTTCCTTTAGCTATTTAAGCCAGGATGGTATAATCCCAACCAATAATTTTAAACGGTATAATTTCCGATCCAACATTGATGCCCAGGTAACCAGTTCTACCACTTTCACTTTTGACCTGTCGGGCAGAAATGAGGTTGTAAAGAATATTTTCAATGATAATGTATGGATTGTACTGAATAATACTCAGCCTAATAAATATCCTACCAGGTATTCAAATGGAAACTATCCAGGCGGCCCTTCTTATAATTTGATACCGGAAAATGGTTACAAAAATTCGCAGAATAATGTATTTCTGGGGCGGTTGCAATTACTGCAAAAAATACCTTTTATCGACGGCTTATCTGTCAAGCTTATCGGCGCATACGATGGTTCCTTTTCCGATAACAAAGCATGGTTTTATCCCGTTGTTCCTTTTTATGTCCGAAATCCGGATGGAACTTATATTAAACAGCCTTTACCCAAAAGCTCCCTTACACAAAATAATTTTAAACGCAATTCCATCACTCTTGAATCGCATTTGAGTTATGAAAAAAAGCTGGGTAGTAGTAATATCAGCGGCCTGCTATTGTATACGCAAACAAGAGACGTTTTTGATGGCATCAGCGCCTACCGCGAAGCATATTCAGTAAATATAGATCAGCTGAATTTTGGAGCATCTGCTAACAGAAATAATGGCGGCTTTGCAGGAAGCTCGGCAAGAAAGGGTGTTGTAGGAAGGGTTAATTATACGTACAATGACAAATACATATTAGAAGGCAGTTTTAGACAAGATGCTTCAGAGCAATTTGCTGCTGATCAACGATGGGGTTTTTTCCCTTCAGGCTCCGCAGCTTATATTATTTCCAAAGAACGTTTTTTACAAAACGTCAATTGGCTTAGTTTTTTAAAGCTTCGGGCTTCTTATGGTATATTAGGAAATGATCGTTTAGGTGGGGAGCGTTTTCTTTATTTACAATCATATAACCAGTCAGGTGTTGGGGTTTTTGGTAATGGTAACGTTCAACCAGCCATTATAGAAGGAAGGCTTCCTACCAGCAATGTAACCTGGGAAACGGTAAGAAAATTAGATATAGGTTTTGATGCTACTCTTTTTAATAATAAACTGACTGCCTCAGTCGATTATTTCTTTGATAAACGGAGCGATATTTTGGGCCGGCGGTCTAATTCTATACCGGTTATAGCCGGATTTAATTTGCCCGTAGAGAATTTTGCAAAAGTTAATAATAAAGGTATTGAGGTTGCGCTAGGACATCAAAACACCTTGTCAAACGGGTTTAAATACAGCATCAACGCAAATATAACGCACACAAAAAGCAAGATTATTTTTATTGATGAGCCTGCATCCCTCAATCCTAATATCAAATTAACCGGACTGCCAATTGGTACACCAATTGGACTACAAGCAGTGGGATTATTTCAAAACCAGGGTGAAGTAGACAAGGCACCAAGGCAGCGTGGCAATATGGGGCCCGGCGATATACGCATGAAGGATGTAAATGGTGATGGGCAGATTAATGACGATGACAGGGTTCCTATCGGAAAGTCAAATATTCCGGAAACTATTTATGGATTGAACGGTTTGGTTAATTATAAAAATTTTGAACTTAGTTTTTTATTTCAGGGAGCAGAAGGGGTGAACCAATATATTGCGGGCGACGCAGCTTGGCCATTTATTGCAGGACCGGGAGGAATTTCAGGGCTTCAAACTACGCTGGACGTATGGAGGCCTGACAATCCGAATGCTTCTAACCCAAGAGTCTTTGTTAACCCGAATAATCTCAATCATGCTTTTTCTTCTTTCTGGCTTGAGGATGCTTCCTACCTACGCCTCAGAAACGTAGAGATTGCTTATTATTTTCCTAAAGCCCTGCTGCAAAAATCCAAAATCGTGCAAGGACTACGTTTTTATGTAAATGCTAACAATGTTTTTACATGGACGAAAATGCAAAATTGGGACCCGGAAATTCAAAATGCAGGGGGGGCCTATTATCCGCAGCTTAGAATTACTAATGTTGGAATTAATGTTCAGTTTTAAATAATAAATTGATAAAAATGAATAAGAATATAATATTTTATGTATTTAGCTTCTCGGTGTGCATTCTTTGTGGTTGTCAAAAGAATTTTCTTGACCAGGTACCAAAAGATGCAATTACTGAAGACGTAGTATGGGGCGATCCCAATGTGGCGCAGCAGTTTGTAAATGGAATATATGGTGATATGCCATCTGCTTTTGATCGTAGTTACGATGGATGGGCTAAGGGTATTTATAATCTGGATGGAGTTACAGATGACGGTGATGTTTGCATGCCATGGACCAGTTCACATCGTCTTCAGGATGCCAACTTTTTACCTTCAAACTCTCCCTTTTCAAATGCTTGGGGGATTTATTTTGGATTGGTTCGCAAGGCAAACCTGGCTTTAGTTAATTTGGATAAAGTGCCTGATCAAGCGGTTAAAAACCGACTTAAAGGGGAGGCATATTTTTTAAGGGCCTTTGTCTATCACGATATTTTAAGATGGTATGGTATGAAATCATCAGGATCGGAACCTACAGGAGTTCCTATAATTGACAAGCCCTTAACGCCGCAGGACAACTTTCAGATACCAAGATCAACTTATGACCAGACAGTAAAGTTCATTTTAAACGATCTGGCTCAGGCCGAAACCTTACTACCTCGCAAATCCGAAACTGAAGCAGGACGTGCAACTAAAGGTGCTGTGTGGGCTTTGCAGTGCAGGGTGTTGCTTTACAATGAGCAATGGGGAGATGCCGCCGCAGCAGCAAAAAAAGTAATGGATGCAGCGCAATATTCCTTATTTCCCGATTACCGGACTTTGTTTCTTACAAAGAATAATAACGAAATTATTTTTGCAAAAAAGTTTCAAGATCCCGATAAAATCCATTTCCAGGTTAATGGGGGCAGTTGGGATGTAATTAATTCACCCCGCTCCTTTAAGGGCGCTAGTGATGCCGGATGGGGAGGCACTGTACCTACTCAAAATTTTGTAGATTCTTATGAAATGACCGACGGATTGCCGCAATCCACGTCACCTCTCTTTAACCCGGCTAAGCCTTTTGATAATATGGATCCCCGGTTTTATGCTTCAGTTGTTTATAACGGTAGCACCTTTAGGGGTCATGTCATGGAAGTATATCCCGGGGGAGCAGATATAACTGGTCAGCCCGAAGATTCCAAATCAAGTTACAGCACCCGCAAATTTCATGATGAACGTTTCCCTGTATATACAAAATCAGGAGAACAGGACTGGATTTTTATGCGCTATGCCGAGGTACTGCTTAACTATGCCGAAGCGCAAAACGAAGCGGCAGGCCCCGATGCGTCGGTATATAAGGCTATTAACGACATAAGACAAAGACCCAATATTGCTGCGCCGCCCCTGCCCCCGGGTTTAAGTATCAACATGCCGCCGCTTCCCGGAGGTTTATCGCAAAGCCAGATGCGAGACCGGATACGCAATGAAAGACGTATAGAACTGGCGTTTGAAGAACATCGTTTCTTCGATATACGCAGATGGCGTATTGCAGAGAGCTTGCTTAACAACAAGCCGATGTACGGGCTTAAAATAAACAAAGTGGGAAATGGGTTTACTTATACCAGATATACATTTGACACCAGAAAATATCCGCCCAGAATGTATGTGTTTCCTATTCCGCAATCAGAGATAGATAAAAACCCGGCACTCAAGCAAATATCCGGATGGTAATTTCGTAGAACGGATATGGATATTTTTCAACCAAAGCTATTCAGGCAAACTTCCTGAATAGCTTTGCTGTTACTAAATATAGACATGGAATGTAATAAGTTTGATTTTATTGTTATGCAATTCAGTATGTATGATTTCAGTTTCTTTGTACATGAGCGAAAATATTTTTTAACAAGGCCATTCCTGCATTATAAACTCCTTCTTTTTACGGTTATATTATTGGCGGGCTGCAACCCCCAACAGGATACTCATTTGTTCACGGCTTTAACGGCAAGCGAAACGGGTATAGATTTCGTTAATCATATAGAAGAGACGGCCGAAAACAATATTACCACCTATGAATATTTTTACAACGGAGCCGGTTTAACGGCCGGCGATATAAATAATGATGGCCTGCCGGATCTGTATGCAGGCGCCAATTACAACCCCAATAAACTATACCTCAATAAAGGCAGTTGGAAATTTGAGGACATTACAAAGGAATCAGGCTGTATTGACAGAAGCGGGGATTGGAAAACAGGCATTACTATGGCAGATGTAAATGGAGACGGGTGGCTTGATATTTATCTTTGCTATGCCGGCAATTCTCCGGGAGAAGGGTTCAATAAGCCTGTTATCAAAGATAATAAGCACCGGGCAAATCAATTATTTATCAACCAGGGTTGCAAACCCGGAGAAATACCCACTTTTAAGGAATCAGCTGCTTTTTATGGATTAGATGCTCCCGGTACTTTCTCAACACAAGCCTACTTTTTTGATTTTGACAGAGATGGCGACCTTGATATGTTTTTGCTTAATCATGCCAATACATTTTATGCCACTTTTTTTAATACATCTAAATTGCGCAATAGTCGACACCCCTATTTTGGAAACAAACTATACCGCAATGACAATAATAAATTTGTCGAAATAAGCGACAAGGCAGGTATTTATGGAAGCGGAAAAAATTTTGGTTTGGGCGCTGCTATTAGTGATTTTAATAACGATGGGTGGCCAGATATTTACGTAACCAATGACTATGATGAGCAGGATTATTGTTATTTGAATAATACGCATGGCGGTTTTACAGAGATTTCTCATAAGGCATTTGGCCATATCTCCAAATTTGGAATGGGGGCAGATGCGGCAGATATTAATAACGACATGCAAACAGATATTTTTGTAGCTGATATGCTGCCGGAAGATAACTACCGGCAAAAATTACTATTGGGGCCTGACCAATATGATAAATACACGCGGGCTGTTGATAGCGGATATCATCATCAGAATATGCGTAATACTTTGCAATTAAATGCAGGCAACGGCCCTGATGGTATTCCATTGTTCAGAGAAATTGGTCAGTTGAAAAATGTTTCCAATACCGACTGGAGCTGGTCTCCTCTTTTTGCTGACCTTGATAATGATGGTTGGAAGGATTTGATAGTTGCCAATGGATACCTACGTGATTTTACCAATATGGATTTTTTAAAATACTTTTCTTCGAAAACTGCAGGCACCCGGCCATCCCCTGAAAATATTTTGAGTCTTATAAAAGAAATGCCCTCAACCAAATTATATCCTTATGTATTTTGTAATAAAAAAGGAGAGCAGTTTGAAAACGTAGCAACTTCCTGGGGATTCAATCAAAAAAGCGTTTCCAACTCTATGGTTTATGCCGATTTTGATAACGACGGAGACCTGGATATTGTAATGAACAGAATTAATGATGAGATAGGCGTTTATAAAAACCAAAGTGAAAAAAGAGACCCCCCAAATAATTTTCTAAAAATTAAATTAAACGGATCAGGAAAAAATAAATGGGGCATAGGTTCTAAATTGTGGGTTACTACAGACAGTTTTACTATTTACCAGGAAGCATTTTTCGGCAGGGGCTACGAAGCCAGCGTAGAGCCGGTGTTCACTATCGGAATTGGAAGGCAAACGATAGTAAAAGAAGTCAAAGTACAATGGCCCGATGGCAAATTTTCTGTACAAAAAAATATTCCTGCAAAGCAATCCATTACTATAGACCAAAGCGCTTCTGTAAGCGGCCCGGAAAACAAATTGCCATCGCCGCAAAGTGCATTTAAAGACTATACTGCTGCTTCCGGCATCAATTTTACACATAAAGAAAATGATTTTGTAGATTTCCGATCACAGAGGCTGCTTCCTTACCAACTTTCGCGACTGGGTGGAAAAATGGCTGTAGGAGATGTGAATGGCGATGGAAATGATGATGTATATTTTGGCGGAGCTGCGGGGCAATCGGGTAAGTTATTTTTAGGCAGAAATGACGGAACCTTTGTGGCCGGCCCTTCCCAACCCTGGAGTGCAGACGCTGCCTGCGAAGACATGAATGCCATTTTCTTTGATGCGGATAACGATAAAGACTTAGACTTATATGTAGTAAGCGGAGGAAATGAATTTTTGCCCGGCGATTCATTGTACCACGACCGCTTATACATCAATAATAGAAAAGGAATATTTAAAAAAGCTATGAATGCTTTGCCTCCCACAGAAGTAAGTAGCGGAAGCTGTGTTATTGCAGGAGATTTTGACAATGATGGAGATATTGACCTTTTTGTTGGCGGAAGATTAACCCCTAAGAATTATCCCATCACACCTAAAAGTTCTTTATTCCGTAACGATACTAAAGATGGGCACATTGTATTCACCGATATTGCAGACAACTTCAAAAACCTGCAATTCTGTGGAATGGTGACAGATGCAAAGTGGATAGATATTGATAATGATAATTGGAAAGATTTGATTGTTTGTGGAGACTGGATGCCTGTTCGCATTTTTAAGAACGAAAAAGGCAGGAGCTTCACCGATATTTCCGAACGGGCCGGCACAATAAACGCCAGCGGATGCTGGACCCGCCTACTCATTGATGATTTTGATGGAGACGGGGATATAGATATTCTTGCTGCTAATGCCGGTACTAATATTCAGCTCAAAGCATCGGTTACTCAACCGATGGAATATTTTGTAGAAGATATAAATGGCGATGGGGTACTCGACCCATTAATTTCTTATTATATCCAAGGCCAAAGTTACCCCGTTCCCAGTTATGATGAGCTAATGGAACAAGTACCTTCTTTGCGAAAAAAGTTTTTTAAATATGCTGATTATGCCAAAGCTTCCATTCATGATATTTTAGGTGATACAGTTTCTCCTTATCTGCGTGTAACTACTTTACAATCTACTTATTTTAACAACGATGGAAAAGCTCATTTTCATTCATACCCTTTACCGGATAATTTACAGACTTCAATGATACAGGCATTTGCAATAGATGATTTTGATAGCGATAGGCAAAAGGAAATTTTATGTGCAGGAAATTTTTATCCGTACAGAGTAGAATGGGGTAAAAGCGATTCGTTCTTTGGGGCGCTGCTTCAGTGCAATTCATCCGGGAGTATTGTAGAAAAACCGGCCCATCACCTTATTCGTTTAATGGGAGATATAAGAGATATGGCGTATTTAAAATGTAAATCAGGAAAAAAGGTTCTTATTGTTTCCAGAAATAATGATAAAGCGAGCATATTTAGTTATTAATTGGGTTTGGAGATATGATAAGCATTATTTAGGGCAGGTTGTCTGTCTTTGTCGAACAATGAACAGGAACTGAAGTCAGTGAAAAAGAAATTCTGGAAGCAAAGGTTGATTTTTCTGCCAGGATATTTAACTCTTGCAGGGCGTAAAAGCAATAAATAAAGGAACTGGCGAATTCGCTGCCCGGACCTTTCCGAAAATGCCGTTTTACTTTTCCGGTCCGGATATCCATAATATCCAGCCCATGATCAAAAGTGCCTATCCAAAGTTCATTTCCGGTAACCAGTAATCCATGAATATTGAAAAAGGAAAGGCCGGAATTGCCGGGCATAAAATAGGTAAAACGGCCGGTATGGGGATTCCATTTATTCAATCCGGCATCTTCTGTACCGATCCATAAATATCCATAAGGGTCTTTTCGAATTTCCCGAACCACATTTCCACTCAGTGAATTTTCTCCTTTTCTGGGGAAGTATTTCATAAAGGGAGCATATTGTTTAGTGTAGTAATTAATGCCACCAAAATAAGTGCCTACCCATACACCACCCTCCCGGTCACGGCAAAAAGTATAAACAGCATTATCCGATATCGAGTAAGGATTGCTGTAATCCTTTGTAACCGGGAGACAGGCAGCCGTTTTCAGGTTGTAAACAAATGCACCCGACTCGGTTCCTAACCAAAATTCATCGGCCGAAGTTTGCTGTATACTCCGGATATATAAATTAGCTTGGTTGCTGCAAGGCAGGGTGATATCTGTATAGGTTAGCCTGGATGGGTCAATCAACTTAATCTCGGTGTTGGATGTACCAGCCATCAAATAACCATTTTCCATTGCATACAAGCTTTCAACCCACCGGGTTGCGATGGGTTTTGAATACTGGAACAAGTCCAAGCTGGAAAAGTCGTCTTTTTCGGGATCGTATCTATTTATTTGTCCCTTCACGGTTCCAACCCATAACGAACCGTCGGCAGTGGTGCAAAGGCTGGTAGCATTAAAGAATTTGACTGGGTTGTAATAATGCAAACGTTTAGTCTGCTTTACATACCGGTAAAGTGCAAAGCCTGAAATAAACCAAAAGTCTCCACGTTTGTCTTCGGTTATTTTCTGAATCTCCCGGTTCGATGTGGCAGAGTCTAAGGTAAATTTTTCAGTACTTCTATTGTACTGATATAGCCATTAAGAAGTTCCCACCCACAGCATACCCTGTTCGTCTTCGTAAAGTGAGTGAATGAAATTATTGCCGATACTTCCCTTAGCTTCTGGTGTTTTACGGAAGTTTTTGAACATGTAGCAATCAAACCTGTTGAGCCCGTCTTTGGTGCCAAACCACATAAAACCCATCTTGTCCTGCAGGCTGCACATGACACTATTGTTAGAAAGTCCATTTTCCACCTGGTAATGACGAAAACTGTATGATTGGCTTTGCAGGTCGTTTAATCTACATAGAAGAATCAAAGCAAGCACAAAATTTCTCATGACCGGCAAGTAAGAACCATTTAGGGTCACATGAAGTTACTGAAATCAAGTGCCGCTTTGGTGATCTACTCCACAAACTGCCGGAAGAAAAATTGGGACGATTTGAACAAACAATGAGACAATTTGGGAAAGTGAATAAAAAAATGAACGTCAATTTTGACATTAAGAAGTTCATTCACATACGAAAAGATTTTAGCTATGAGATTGGCTTGCCAATTATGTTGAAGAGGGGTTTGGTATGCCTGTTTCCGGGCTAGAAAGTGATGCAGATTGCTTTGCTTAACATATTTAAAACGCCAGGATCGTGGAGCGGCACAGCTAATTATATTTCTTTAACTCATTTTGGTTTTTTTTACCATCCTTATAGAAAATCACCGATTCGCTATTATGGTAAAAAGCTACAAGCCAACTTGTAAAGCGAACCGGGACGACCTATAAAATCTAACCAGATCATTGTAAGAATAAATGAAAATTTTATTACTGGCCACTATAGCCTTAACAATGTTTGTTTCCTGCATTGGACAGAATAAAGGAATGTCGCTGCAAAAGAAACAGATGAGTGCTTACCTGCTGGTTTACTTTAAAGACGAAAGTCATAGTCTGTATTTTGCACTGAGCAGGGATGGCTACAGTTTTACCGATGTAAACGGCGGTACGCCTGTTATTAGTGGCGATACGATTGCTGAACAAAAAGGTGTACGTGACCCTTACCTCTATCGTGGACCGGACGGTATGTTTTACATGGCTATGACTGACCTCCACATTTTTGCTGAAAAAGAAGGGTTGAGAAACACCGAATGGGAGCGTGATGGAAAGCAATTTGGTTGGGGCAACAACAGGGGCATGGTGTTAATGAAATCACCGGATCTACTCAATTGGTCACATTCGGTAGTGCGGGTGGATAAGTCCTTTTCCGGACTGGATAGCATTGGCTGCGCCTGGGCACCAGAATTAATTTGGGACACAAATCGTAAGAAAATGATGGTCTATTTTACCATGCGTTTTCATAACGGGCCCAACCGGCTTTATTATGCATACCTGGACAAATCATTAACAAAACTGGAAACCTTTCCGGAGTTGCTTTTTAAGTACCCTGCTGATCTGTCTTATATCGATGGCGACATCACCCAAGTTGGCAACAAATTCCACCTTATGTACGTGCCGCACGACAAAGGCGGTCCGGGTATCAAACAAGCTATCTCTGTCTCATTGAACAAGGGCTATACTTACGATTCTACCTGGGTGGACCCTGAACCAAAAGCCTGTGAAGCACCTACCGTATTTAAACGGATTGGTCAGGATAAATGGGTGCTCATCTATGATATATACGGTATCAATCCGCACAATTTTGGGTTTAGTGAGACGACCGATTTTGTAAAATTCAAAGATTTAGGCCACTTTAATGAAGGTGTGATGAAGGCAACCAATTTTTCATCGCCGAAGCATGGGGCTGTCATTCATCTTACAAAAAAGGAAGCACAGCGCCTGGCAGATCGTTGGGGATTAAAAATGAAATTTTAAAACGGGAAAGAATTACATGAAGAAGCTTCTTTTGTTTATAAGTGTTTTAGTAGCAACGGATTTTGTTACGCTTGCAAATGAACCTGACTCGGTTTACCTGTTTTCGTATGCAACAGGCAAAAATAACAATCATAATGGGCTGCACTTTGCATGGAGTCGCGATAAGGCAAACTGGTACATCATCGGTAATGAATTCGCTTACCTAAAGTCGGATTATGGAGCGTGGGGCACTGAAAAACGAATGATAACACCATACCTGTTTCAAGGGGCAAATGGGATTTGGCAATGTGTATGGAGTTTAAATGAAATGGACAAAATATTTGCACATGCATCATCAGGCGACTTAGTGGATTGGGGAAGACAATCTTATCCTTCCACAAAAACCGGAACCAATGTACTGCTACCTGTAGTTAGTTATGACAGCATTAGCGGTAACTATACTATTACATATTCTGATTCCACCGGTAAATATTTTCAGCTCACCACGAAAGATTTCAGAAACTACAGTCCTTCAACAGAAGTAGCTGCTACCCAATATAAAAATCTCAACGTTACAATGAGCCTACCAGCAGGAGCCGCAACAGGACAGTTGCACCGTGTTGCATGGAGTGTTGTCGACAAGCTAATTAAAACATATGAGTTGCAGCAATATAGAAACATTTTATACAGTGAGTCGCCAAAAGATGATGTTCAACGCTTTGCAGGTCTTCAACCTGTTAAGGCTACCATAACACTGCAACCGGAAAAAGCAAAGCCAATAAGTGATAAGCTGATGGGAATATTTTTTGAAGATATCAACTACGCTGCTGATGGCGGACTGTATGCAGAACTGGTTCAAAATCGTGATTTTGAATATGTATTAAGCGACAAAGGATACCGTGATAAGAGCTGGAACCCGGCCCACTCCTGGTCGGTTAAAGGAGATAATATGGGCTTTACTATTGATAGCGTTTCACCCCTCCATACCAATAACCCACATTATGCTGTATTGCAAACTAAAGTACCGGGAGCATTACTGGTAAATGCAGGTTTTGATGGAATAGCCTTAAAAAAAGGTGAGCAATATAATCTGTCACTTTTTGCCAAACAGCTACAAGGGAAAGCGGGGAAGTTACTTGCTCGGCTGGTAAGTAAAAAAGGAGAGACGCTGGCTCAGGCAACAGTTGATTTATCTTCCAAAGAATGGAAAAAAACAAAAGTTGTTCTGATGGCATCTGCTGATGCAGCCGATGCAACGCTTGAATTACAACCTTCGGTAACAGGGCGGTTAGCTTTGGACATGATTTCCCTGTTTCCGCAAAAAACTTTTAAGGGCAGAAGCAACGGATTAAGGAACGACTTAGCCCAGATGGCTGCAGACCTCCAGCCCCGGTTTGTTCGCTTTCCCGGTGGTTGTGTGGCACATGGTAATGGATTAGACAATATTTATCGTTGGAAAAACACTATTGGGGCTTTAGAAGCACGCAAACCCCAGCGCAACCTTTGGGGCTATCACCAGAGCATGGGTTTGGGTTACTATGAATACTTTCAGTTTTGCGAAGACATCGGAGCAGAGCCACTGCCGGTAATTGCAGCCGCTGTGCCTTGTCAAAATTCTATAGGTGGTCAGCAGGGTGGCTTACCCATGGAGGAGATGGATGAATACGTGCAAGACATATTAGATTTAATAGAATGGGCTAACGGTGATGTGAACACAAAATGGGGAAAGCTAAGAGCGGCATCAGGTCATCCAAAGCCTTTTAATTTAAAATATATAGGCATAGGTAACGAAGACCTTATAACCGACATTTTTGAAGAAAGGTTTAAGATGATTTTTGAGGCCGTTAAAGAAAAACATCCTGAAATAACGGTGATTGGTACGGTTGGACCTTTCTATAAAGGAACGGACTATGAAGAAGGATGGGATATAGCTACAAAGTTAAAAGTGCCAATGGTAGATGAACATTATTATGAAAGCCCCGGATGGTTTGTGCACAACCAGGATTTTTATGACCGGTACGACCGCAGCAAATCGAAGGTATATTTAGGTGAATATGCTTCATGGGGCAGCACTTTGTATAATGCTCTTGCCGAAGCCGTTTATCTGACTGGTATAGAACGAAACGGTGATGTAGTGCACATGACATCTTATGCTCCTCTATTGGCAAAAGAAGGACACACGCAATGGAGCCCCGATCTTATTTACTTCAACAATGCAGAAGTAAAGCCTACGGTAAACTACGAGGTACAAAAGCTTTATGGTCAGAACGCAGGTAGTAAATATGTGCCTGCTGCTATTACGCTTTCAAACAACCAGGACGACGTAAAAAAACGAATTGCATGGTCAGTTGTGCGGGACACGAAAAGCAAAGACCTGATTGTAAAAATGGTTAACCTTTTACCGGTGACAGTCAATGCCTCATTTGATTTATCCGGTATTTCAACAGCAGATGCCCGGGCAATGAAGATGACTTTGCAGGGAAATCCGGAAGAAAAAAATGCAAAAGCAACCGAGGCGGAATGTTCAGTTTCAGAGAAGTTCAACGAAGAATTGCCGGCTTATTCATTTACTGTTATTCGTATTAAGACGAAGTAATATTTGTTGTTCTAATTTCTGCAAGCACTCTTACTATTGAAATTTATTTGAGTAGTAATGGGAATTTGTAAATGGATTGGGTCTTTAAACATTGATATTTCATAATAGACATTTTTAAGCCTTAATCATAACGTAATGAGCTGATGGTATAGAACCGATATTGACCGTTAAAGGTCTTAATCATCTCTCTACTGTGCTTCCTCTCTGTGGTTTATATTTTTCGCTACCAAGAACACCAGAGAAGTATAAAAGATAGAGTTATACGGGTGATGTTTAAAATAGTTGAATAAGAAAGTATGAATAGTGTAAAATTAAAAATCTATTTGTTATTGGTGTTGTTGTTATTTCTATCAATAACTAAAGGCTATTGTCAGAAAAAGACGGGAACAGCTAATTATAGTGCCTACCTGTTTGCCTACTTCACAGGCAATGGAAAAAGCGAAGAAGCAATTCGTTTTGCAATCAGTAACGATGGATTCAACTATCGTGCATTGAACGGCAATGAGCCGATTATCAGTTCAGAAAAGATAAGTTCAACAGGGGGAGTACGAGACCCACATATTTTACGTGGTGCGGATGGAAAAACTTTTTATATGGTTGCTACAGATATGGTTTCAGCATTAGGTTGGAATTCAAACAGGGCAATGGTATTGTTGAAGTCTACTGACCTCATTAACTGGACATCGAGTGTTGTCAATATTCAAAAAAGATTTCCCGGCAACGACAGCCTGCTTCGGGTGTGGGCTCCTCAAACTATTTATGATCCACAGGCAAAAAAGTATATGATATACTTTTCGATGAAACATGGTAAAGACCCGGACAAAATTTATTATGCTTATGCCAACGCTGATTTTACTGACCTGGAAACAGAACCGAAACAACTCTTTTTTAGTCCTACCAATGGTGCATCTATTGATGGAGATATTTTACTTAAAGACCGCAAGTACCATTTGTTCTTTAAAACTGAAGGCGAGGGTGCAGGAATTAAGATAGCTGTTTCTGATAAACTAACAGAAGGTTATGTATTGCGTGACAAGTATGTCCAGCAAACAAAAGACCCGGTGGAAGGAGCAGGTGTTTTTAAACTAAATAATGGTGAAGGATATATCTTGATGTATGACCTGTATACAAAGGGTAGATACCAGTTTACAGAAAGTAAGGACTTAGAGAATTTTACGGTTATTGACAATGAGGTAAGCATGAATTTTCACCCCCGTCATGGAACGGTTTTGCCAATAACTGCAAAAGAAGCAAAAGTATTGGTAAGTAAGTGGGGAACAGCGGATGATGTCATACTATCTGCAAATACAAAAGCATTAAAAAAACTAAACATTTCATTTGACACACTTGGTAAGAAAGTTTACCTTCCTGTAAAGCCCGGTACCCGGTTAACCTCGTTTAGTCCTGAATTTACCTTATTCCCCGGAATAACAATTACTCCCCAATCGCCTCAAAACTTTACAACCGGACCTGTGAAATACACAGTGTCAATAGAAGGTAAAGGAAAGGAAACTTACAAGGTTTTCGCAAAAGAATATCGTAACCCTGTTTTGGATGGCTATTATGCCGACCCCGATATTATCTATGCGGAAAAAACAGGTAAGTTTTATATCTATCCTACAAGCGATGGTTTTACCGATTGGTCTGGTACCTATTTCAAAACTTTTTCTTCAAGCGATTTGGTAAACTGGAAGGATGAAGGCGTTATCCTTGACTTGAACAAAGATGTAAGCTGGGCAAAGAGAAATGCATGGGCTCCGTGCATTATTGAAAAGAAGATCAACGGTAAGTATAGATATTTCTACTATTTCACTGCTGCACAACAAATAGGCGTTGCCGTGGCAGATAATCCCACAGGTCCTTTTGTTGATGCAGGAAAAGCCTTAGTAGATAAACATCCTGAAGGTGTCACACGCGGACAAGTGATTGACCCTGACGTTTTTACAGACCCTAAAAGTGGAAAGAGTTACCTCTACTGGGGAAATGGATTTATGGCTGGTGCAGAATTGAATGATGATATGATGTCTGTGAAACCGGAAACTATCACAATATTAAAACCGGATTCAACTTTTAGAGAAGGAACACATGTGCTTTATAGAAACGGAGTTTATTATTTCATGTGGAGTGAGGATGATACGCGAAGTGAAGACTACCGCGTACGATATGGAACTTCTGATGCGCCGTTAGGAAAAATTACAATTCCTGGAAACAATATGGTTATCTCAAAAGATAAAGCTTCCGGTATTTATGCAACCGGTCATAATTCGACTTTACAAATACCTGGTAAAGATGAATGGTATATTATTTATCATCGCTTCACTTATCCCAAAGGGGTTTCAATGGGAATCGATGCTGGATACAATCGTGAAGTGTGTATAGATAAATTTGAATTTAATACCGATGATAGTATAAAACAAGTGAAGCCAACACATGAAGGAATTAAGGCTATAAGACTGAAGCAACATGCAGCACCTGCGGGAGCCTACAAAAATTAAATTAATGAGTTGGGTCTTAAGAATAAAATTAGAGATATGAAAAATATGAGATTTATCAACAGGACCTTTTATGCACTTTTATTTGCAGTAATTATAAATTATTCGTTTGCACAAAATATTCTTAAAGTAGAAGTCAATAAACCCGTTGCAAAAGTCTCCCCTTCTATGTGGGGAGTCTTTTTCGAAGACATCAATTTTGGTGCAGATGGAGGTCTGTATGCAGAATTGGTAAAAAACCGTTCGTTCGAATTTTTTGATCCGTTGATGGGCTGGTCGGAGATGCAGGGACATGACAAGAAAGGCAAGATACTTATTGTAAATGTTGGCAGCAAAAGTCCGCAAAATACACGCATTGCTAATATTACTGTTGATGCTGAAAAAGGTTCTTATGGTATTTCAAATGAAGGTTTCAGAGGGATCGGTGTAAAGAAAGGTGGTCAATATAATTTTTCCATATTGGCTAAGAAGCCTGCTGAAAGTGGTATTAAAATTCATGTTGAACTCGTAAATTCAAAAGGTGTAAAATTAGGCGAAACCACTATTGACGGCTTTACGGAATCATGGGCAAAGTATAAAGGTTCTTTCACCTCTTCCGATACAGATGCAAAAGCTCGTCTCAATGTAATTTTCGAGGGCAAAGGCTCCATTGATGTAGATATGATTTCTTTGTTTCCAAACGACACCTGGAAGAACAGACCAAACGGATTACGGACCGACCTTGTGCAACTGCTTGCTGACCTGAAACCAGGCTTTCTTCGTTTCCCCGGCGGGTGCATAGTTGAAGGTCGTGAGCTTGACACAAGGTACCAATGGAAAAAAACTGTGGGAAACATTGAAAACCGCACTCCTGCCATTAACAGGTGGAATACAGAATTTAAACACCGTGCCACCAGCGATTATTATCAATCGTTCGGACTTGGCTTTTACGAGTACTTTTTATTGTCAGAAGATATTGGAGCAGAGGCTTTACCCATTCTTAATTGCGGCATGGCCTGTCAATACAATACTGCTGAAGTTGCACCTATGGATGCACTTGACCCTTACGTTCAGGATGCTATAGATCTTATAGAATTTGCGAATGCCGATACGAGCAACAAATGGGGAAAGTTGAGAGCGGAGATGGGGCATCCTGCGCCTTTTAATTTAAAATTTCTCGGTGTAGGCAACGAACAGTGGGATGAACAATACATCGAGCGTTACAAAGTTTTTGCGAAAGCGCTTAAAGAGAAGTTTCCTCAGGTTCAGTTGATCTCTGCCGCAGGTCCTGATCCCGACGGTAAAAGATTCGATTATGCATGGCGTGAACTGAAAACATTGAATGCAGACCTTATTGATGAACATTACTATCGCAGCCCTGAATGGTTTTTTAAAAATGCAAACCGTTACGATAATTATGATAGAAAAGGGCCGAAAGTATTTGCAGGTGAATATGCATCGCATGGTAAAGACACCAGTGATCCCGAATCAAAAAATACATGGTTAAGCGCCTTGTCGGAAGCTGCATTCATGACAGGGCTTGAGCGAAATGCTGATGTAGTAAAACTGGCATCGTACGCACCTCTGCTTGCCCATGTTGAAGCATGGCAGTGGCGACCTGATATGATATGGTTCGATAACCTTCGGGCTGTGGCAACTCCTAATTATTACGTGCAAAAGTTGTATTCAACAAACAAAGGAACCGAAGTTATACCTGCATTAGCCGATGGTAAAGTGCTTGCTGGGCAAGACAGTACTTATGCTAGTGCAGTCGTTGACAAAACAAAAGGTGAGGTCATCATCAAATTTGTAAATGCTTCATCAAAGCCTGTAGATTATACGTTTAAAATAAACGGCAAAAAGGTTACCGGTAACACAAGTATGCAAGTGCTTTCTTCAACGGATTTGTATAAATATAATACATTGGATGATCAGCAACTTATCTATCCAAAGGAGATAAAGCTGGGAAAATCAAAGAATGAATTGAAAGTTGCTATTGAGCCTTCATCCTTCAATGTGATTACAATACCTACCAGGATTTAAACAGATGATTAGTAAGAGTTGTGTACATAATCGTTTTTTTTCATATGGCAAGCATTGATTTAGGTTCTCTGTTTCTACAGAGAACGTTTTTCACTCCAAAATGTCAATTTGAAATTAAATGAAACTTTTTCAGGAACCGGATTAATAACTACATTCTAAAATGACATGAAATTTTTTATCGATACCGCCAACCTTACACAAATCAAGGAGGCGTATGCTTTAGGTATATTGGACGGTGTTACAACCAATCCATCTTTAATGGCCAAAGAAGGCATTCAGGGAGAAAGAGCCATCAGTCAGCACTACAAGACAATATGTGAGATGGTGGAAGGGGACATCTCGGCTGAAGTGCTTTCTACCGATTTCAAAAGCATTATAGATGAAGGCGTGCACCTGGC